>JAUUSS010000013.1 GCA_030841765.1 Collinsella aerofaciens
CGAGCGGGGGCTCCTGTCGTTTCCGTGCCCCTGGATTGGGTCATAGTGTCTGACTCTGCCATAACATCGGCATTTCTTTGGTTGTCGATGTGGTCGTTGGGGACGTTCTTAAACGACTAGTCATTCAAGAACGTCCCCAATGACTACCTGCAGAATGAGCGTGGATAATCTCCCGTTTTTGGCTCGGTGACGGTCTCAAAGTGGGAGATTATCCACGCTCGTTTGGCAAGTGTCCGAAAATCCACGGTTGCCCGCCTTGGATCGTATTGCCCGTGGTCGGCAGCCGGGCGGCACCGGTCCGCGTGGCGGCGTATAATCGGCGGCAGATGACTTGAACGTTAGGAAACCATGACCGATAGCATGCAGCAGATGGCGCTCGACACGCTCGGCGCCTATTTTGGCTACACCTCGTTTCGCCCGGGGCAGGACCGCATGGTGGATGCGATTCTTGCCGGCCGCGATGCGCTCGGCGTTATGCCCACAGGCGCCGGCAAGTCCATTTGCTACCAGGTGCCCGCGCTCATGCTGCCTGGTATCACCTTTGTGGTGAGCCCGTTGCTGTCGCTTATGGAGGACCAGACCCGCGCGCTGCTCGCGGCGGGTGCGCGCCCCAGTTATCTCAACTCCAGTCTTACACCGGCTCAGCAAAATACCGTGCTCAAGCGGGCGCGCGAGGGCCGCTATCAGCTTATGTATGTGGCGCCCGAGCGCCTGCTCGAGCCGCGCTTTCTGGCCTTTGCGCAGGAAGCTGCGGTCGAAGGCGGCATCGGCGTTCCGCTCGTGGCCATTGACGAGGCCCACTGCGTGAGCCAGTGGGGCCAGGATTTCCGTCCCGCTTACCTGCAGATTCGCGAGTTCATTGATTCCCTGCCGCAGCGCCCCATCGTGGCGGCCTTTACCGCTACGGCGACCGAGCGTGTGCGCGCGGACATTCAGCAGATGCTCGGCCTGCAAAATCCCGCGACGGTAGTGACGGGCTTCGATCGCAAGAACCTTTACTTTGGTTGCGAGGAGATGGGCGATAAGGCCAAGACCGCGTGGGTGCGCGACTACGTGATCGCACATTCGGGCGAGAGCGGCATCGTGTATTGCTCGACCCGCAAGACGGTCGACGCGCTGGCCGCGGAGCTTGCCGAGGCACTGGACCCCAGCGGCATTCGCGTGGGCCGCTACCATGCCGGCATGGGCAACGACGTCCGCCGGCAAAGCCAGCGCGCTTTTATCGACGACGACATCCAGGTGATGGTTGCCACCAACGCCTTTGGCATGGGCATCGATAAGCCCAACGTGCGCTACGTCATCCACAACAACGTGCCCGAGAGCATCGAGGCATACTACCAAGAGGCGGGCCGCGCTGGCCGCGATGACGATCCGGCCAGCTGTTACTTGCTGTGGAACGGCAACGATTTTCGCATGCGTCGCTTTCTGATCGATCGCGGCGATGCCGCCGATGAGGCGCTCGACGACGAGCAGCGCGCGTGGGCGCTCCAGAATCGATATCGTCTGCTCAGCCAAATGGAGGGCTACTGCAATACCACCGGCTGCCTGCGCGAATACATGCTGCGCTACTTTGGCGACGAGGCCGCGGCCGGTGCGGGCGCCACCGCCACGGACGACGCCGAGGGCTGCGGCAACTGCAGCAACTGCCTCACGCAGTTCGAGGTCGAGGACGTCACCGATATGGCCCGCGCCGCTGTGCGCTATGTGGCCACGCGTCCCATGCGTTTTGGCAAGTCGCTCATCGCCGACGTGCTCCACGGCGGCAACACCGAGCGCATTCGCCAGATGCATCTGGACGAGGACCGCGGCTACGGTGAGCTGTCGAGTGAATCGGTTGGGCGCATCAAGGACATCATCGGCCAACTGTGCGGCCGCGGCTACCTGGCCACCTCGCAGGGGCAATACCCGGTCGTGGGGCTGGGCCCGCGTGCCACCGAGGTCGAGGATGAGGCGTTTGCCTTTACCGTTAAGCGTCGCGCGTCCAAGCGCAAGGCCTCGGCCCGCGCCCGCCGTGCGGTGGATCTGCTGCGCGAGGAGGCCGAGCTGGATCAACGCCCGCGCGTGGGCGACGATGCCGAGCTGTTCGAGCGCCTGCGTGCCCTCCGCAAGGAGATCTCGACGGAGCTGGAGATGGCGCCGTACATGGTCTTCTCCGACAAGGCCCTGCGCGGCCTGTGCCGCCTGCGCCCGCAGACGCGCGACGAGCTGATCCAGGTCAACGGCATTGGCGAGAAAAAGGCCGTCGCCTTTGGCGAGCAGTTTATGGCGGCGATTGAAGAGTTTGAGTCCGAGCATGCGCGGGATGGAGCGTAACGATGGCTTTCGATAGCAAGACCGACCGTACTGACGTGTCCGCCGTGCCGCTGTACCAGCAGGTCATGGACGACCTAAAGGGCGAGATCGCGCGCGGCGTGTACGCTGCCGGCTCGCGCATTCCTTCCGAGATGGAGCTCGCGAAGTCCTACGGCGTGGGGCGCGTCACCGTGCGTCGCGCCATCGAGGAGCTGTCGCGTGCGGGGTATCTCAACCGCCAGCAGGGGAGGGGCACCTTTGTGTGCGCTCCCAAGCTCAAGCGCAAGATTCGCCAGAAGGGTGACGTCCAGAGCTTTACTGAGGGTTGTGCTGCCAACGACATGGTGCCGGGTGCGCGTCTGGTGTCGCGCACGGTGGTCGCGGCGACGCACGAAGATGCGGCGTTCTTTGGCGTGGAGCCCGGCTGCGAGCTTATCTTGGTCGAGCGCGTGCGCACGGCCGACGGCATCCCCGTCATGCTTGAGAACAACGCCTTTGTGCTCGCCGACCATCCCTACCTGCAGACGCTGGCCGATGAGGACCTCACCGATAACTCAATCTTTGCGCTCGTCGCCGAGCATTCGGGTCGCGCGCCGCTCAAGTCCGACCCCTGCACCGTGGAGATTGCGCTGGCGGATGCCCAGGCGGCCCCGCTGCTGGAGGTGCCGGTCGGCGAGCCGCTCTTCTATATGGAGGCCTACTTTACCGACGCCGGCGGGCGCCCTCTACTGCTCGGCCGCCAAAAGATCGTGGGCTCGCGCTACGTCTTCGACATCTAACGTCCACAGATAGAACAACATAGAACAAATTTGCCGGGATGACTTCACGGGCGTTGTTACACGTGTTATAAATAGGACAACATAGAACGACAGCAGGTACGAGCAGCCGTCGCCAAAAGCCGCCACACAAGGAGGAACTTCAGCATGAACGCACACGATCTGATTCAGGAAATTATCGAGCGCAAGGGTAAGGTCGAGAACGTCTTTTGGATCGCTTGTGGCGGTTCGATGATCGACCTGATGCCGGCCAACGAGCTGCTCAAGCGCGAGGCCACCACGTTTACCTCGACGGTCTACACGGCACGCGAGTTTTGCCTGATGGCCCCCAAGAGCCTAGGGCCGAAGTCGCTCGTTATTGCCTGCAGCCACAGCGGCAACACGCAAGAGGTCGTCGATGGCTGCGAGATGGCGTTGGCTGCCGGCGCCGAGGTCGTCGCCATGACCGACTGCGAGGGCTCCAAGATTGACAACGGCAAGTGGATCACCTGGGTCTACCCGTGGGGCGAGGGCGTGCCGCAGGCCGAGGTGCCGCAGGGCATCGGCGCTCTGATCGCCGCCGAGCTGCTCGACCAGCAGGAAGGCTACGAGGCACTCGCCGACATGTACGAGGGCCTCAAGCAGATGGATGCGCTGCTGCCCGCCGCCCGCGAGAAGGTCAACGCCGAGCTGGGCGCCCGCTTTGCCGAGCTCTGCCAGCAGCACAAGTTCTTCTATATCCTGGGCTCCGGACCCAACTTTAGCCAGACCTACGCCATGGCCATCTGCTCGCTCATGGAGATGCAGTGGCAGCACTGCTGCTACATCCACTCCGGCGAGTACTTCCACGGCCCGTTCGAAGCCACCGAGCCCGGCGTGTTCTACTTTGTGCAGCTTGGCGCGGGCGAGTGCCGCCCCATGGAGGAGCGCGCTCTTGCGTTCCTCAACACGCACACCGACACGATCATGGTGCTCGACGCGCTCGAGTACGGCGTGGGCGAGGTACCTGCCAGCGTGCGTTCGTACCTGGAGCCGATCTTCTTCTACAACATGAGCTGCGAGCTGCGCGCCGCCCGCGGCAAGGTCTTCGACCACAGCCCCGAGGTTCGTCGCTACATGGGCATCGAGCAGTACTAATATACCGGGAATAGCCTCTCACGACGGGGTCTGCGCTGCGCGCAGGCCCCGTTTTGCGTTGTGGCGGCCGGATTCGTGTCTGCGCGGAAAAGTATTCACCTTCGATTCGCAAGGGCACTGCGTGAGTCAAAAAGGCGGGCCGCGCCGGGGATTTCCGGCGCGGCCCGCTTGGTATCGCGCTTAGATTCGCAAGGTTGCGGCAGCCAGCGGCCTACTTTGCGTCGTAGGCCTCGGCGTCCCACCAGTCGAGCTGGGCAATGTTGTCGCGGATGTGCTGGCAGCTCTTGTGGAAGCCCTCGAGCTCGTACTCGGACAGGTCGAGCGTGTAGACCTCCTCGACGCCCTCGGCGCCGATCACGCACGGCAGGGATGTGAAGATGCCCTCCTCGCCATACTGGCCGGTCATGAGCGTGGAGGCGGAAAGCACGGCGTGCTCGTTGTGCAGCACGGCGGCGCAGACGCGCGCGGCGGAGTTGGCGACGGCGTACTCGGTGCACTGCTTGCCTTGGTAGGTCACATAGCCGCCCTTGCGCGCGAGCTCCTCGACCTCCATGTGGTCAAAGGCGTACTTGTCGGGGTTTTCGGCCTGAAGCTCGTTGAGGCTCTTGCCGGCGATGGTCGCGGCCTTAAAGGCGGCAAGCTGGCTAAAGCCGTGCTCGCCGATCATGTAGGCGTCGATGGACTTGGGGCTCACGCCGACCTTCTTGGAGATCTCGGTGCGCAGGCGGGCGGAGTCCAGGCCGCAGCCCGAGCCGATGATCTTCTTGGGATCGTAGCCGGTCAGGTGCCACAGCTCGGTGCACACGACGTCGCAGGGGTTGGAGATGCTCACGAAGATGCCGTCAAAGCCGGCGTCGACGATGCGTTTGGCAAAGGTGCGGGCGGCGTCGGTGGTAAAGAACAGCTCGCCGTCGCGGTTGCCGGCGGCCAGCGCGACCTTGCCGGCGGCGTTGACGATGACGTCGCAGCAGGCCAGCTCCTCGTAGTGGTCGTAGCAGTTGACGATCTTGGTGTTATACGGGACAAACGAAAGGGAGTCGCGCAGGTCCTGGACCTCGGACGTCACCTTGGCCTCGTTGATATCACACAGGTACAGCTCGTCGGCAATGCCCTGCATAAGCAGGCTGTTGGCGACATGTGCTCCTACGTGGCCCTGGCCGACCACACCGATCTTACGCGTCTGGTACATATATGTATCCTTTCGGCCGAGTTTTTCGCGTCGAACCATTGTAGCGTCCTGCCGTCACTTTGCTAGGCTAAAGCGAAGTAGTTTTTTGGGACATGCTTTAATCTCTACTTTTGGAGCGATTTGGGCCGCTGACGGCATCGCTGGGCGATGTGCTCGCGCGGATGGGGCCGCTCGTTGTACCATAGCTGCAACTGACTCGTAAGGAGCATCCATGCCCATTCGCATCCCCGACGCCCTCCCTGCCGCCGCGCAGCTCGAGAGCGAGAACATCTTTGTCATGACCGAGTACCGCGCGTTGCACCAGGACATCCGTCCGCTGCGCGTGCTCATCCTCAACCTCATGCCCACCAAGATCGCCACCGAGACGCAAATCATGCGCAAGCTCTCCAATACGCCGCTGCAGGTGGAGGTGGACCTGCTGCGCACCAAGACGCACGAGGCCACGCACGTAAGCGCCGGCCACCTGGAGACGTTCTACCGCACGTTCGACGACATCCGCGACATCCACTACGACGGCCTGATCATCACGGGCGCGCCGGTGGAGCAGATGCCGTTCGAAGAGGTCGACTACTGGCCCGAACTCTGCCAGATCATGGATTGGTCCACCACGCACGTGCACTCTACGCTGCACATTTGTTGGGGCGCACAGGCCGGCCTGTACCATCATTACGGTATCCAGAAGTACGATCTACCGGCAAAGGCGAGTGGCGTGTTCGAGCATTATCTGGTGAAGCCGCAAAGCCCGCTGGTCCGCGGCTTCGACGACCGCTTCTATGCCGTGCATTCGCGCAACACCGATGTGCGCCGCGAGGACGTGGAGGCCGAGCCGCAGCTTGAGGTCGTGGCCGTGTCCGACGAGGTGGGCTTGTACATCGTCGAGTCGACCGACAGCCGCCGCTTCTTTGTCTTTGGCCATCCCGAGTACGATACCGACACGTTGCGTCTGGAGTACGAGCGCGACGTTAAGCGCGGGCTCAACCCTCAGGTGCCGGCGCATTACTTCCCGAACGACGACCCCACCGCCGAGCCGCGCAACGTCTGGCGCAGCCAGGCTCAGCTGTTCTACACCAACTGGCTCAACTACTACGTCTATCAGACCACGCCCTACGACCTGGCCCGCGCCGGCGAGGAGCACTAGGCTGCGGCTGTGGCTGCTGCCGTGACGTGACGAGTGAGGATATCCGGACACACGAGCGTGGATTATCGGACACACGAGCGTGGCTTTTCGGACGTTTACAAATCGAGCGTGGATAATCTCCCACTTTTGGCCGAGGAAGGGGCTCAAAGCGGGAGATTATCCACGCTCATTTATTTAGGTATGTAGATGCCGATGGCTCGGCTAAGAGACGGTGCGTGAAGAGGCCAAGTCGCATTCGGCGTAGTCTCGTATCTCGACGGGTTTTTCTTTCTGATAATCCGATGGACACAGGCATCTAAATGTGGAGACAGGGACCTCTCGGTAAGGCTTCTACCTGCAGATATAAGTCATCAGCCTAAAACGTCCAAAACCGTCAAGCATTTGGTCAGCGCCCGGACAGCATTTGGTCAGACTTCGCATGAAACCGTCTGATACGTTTGCGCCGTTCCAAGAGTTGGGAGGCGACATGGGAAACATGACGGCGAATCAAAGACTTGCAAGTCACATTAAAGCATGCGAACAGCAGATGAGTTGCGTGTACGCGCGCACGGCGGCGGAGGCAAAGCAGATTGAGCGGCGTGTTGCGGCGGGAAGTCTAGAGGCGGTCATGCCGGGGCTGTATGCGCGTCCGGATTATTGGTCCGAGCTCAAGTTTCGGCAGCGTTATCTGCATCGGGTACGGGCCCTTGCGCAAAAGCATCCCGACTGGACGTTTTGCTCCTATACGGCGGCTGTTATCTATGGCCTTTCGGTTTCGCATGCCAATTTGACGCACATCCATATCGCCGCGGCGCCGGCGCAATCGACGACGCCGGGCTCTCAGGTGATTCGACATCGTTATGCTCGTCAAACGCGGGCAATCCAGATGGATATTGCCGTGACCGATATCGATCAGACGATTGCGGATTGCCTGGTCGATGCGTCGTTTGTCGAGGGACTGATCATTGCGGACTCAGCGCTTCATGAGCAGCTGTTGTCGATGGAGCATCTCGTTGAGACTGTCGACAAGCTTGGCCTGAATCGTCGCGGTGTTGTGACGGCGCGCAGGGTTGCGCGGTGTGCCGATGGCCTGTCGGAAAGCGGCGGCGAGTCCAAGGCACGCGCGCTGATGATCGAGCGCGGCTGGCAGACGCCGGAGCTGCAAGTTGAGCTGTTCGACCCAGTTGAGCCGGGACGGCCATATCGCGTTGACTACTTGTGGCGTGTGGGCGACCGACTGATTATCGGGGAGTTCGACGGATTCGTTAAAAGCGAGAAAGCGGCGGAGGAGGGTAAGCTTGCGAAGGCGCAGTTTGATGAGCGTCAGCGCGAGTCGAGGCTTTCGCTGCTTGATAACTGCAAGATCGTGCGCTTGTGCTGGGATGATCTGAGGGACCCGATAAAGCTCGATCGCAAGCTCAAAGTTGCCGGCGTACCGCGCGTGTGTGCTGAGGCGGTTGTAGAGCGTTGAGCCGCACGAGCGTGGAAATCCGGACGGACGAGTGTGGAAATCTGGACGCGCATTGGTTAAGCGTGGATTTTCGGACACACGAGCGTGGATTTTTGGACGCTTGTTGAATGAGCGTGGATAATCTCCCGTTTTTGGCTCGTAAGGGGGCTCAAAGTGGGAGATTTTCCACGCTCATCTTGCGGGTGCGATACAGCGGCGATCAGGCGCTGATGATGTGGGGTAGCGGCAGGTCGTGGGCGTCGGTGGGAACGTGGCCGACACGCTGCTCGTCAAAGGCTATGCCGATGATTTGACATGCGGACGAGAGCATGGGCAGGTAGCGGTCATAGCAGCCGCCGCCGTAGCCCAGGCGCGCGCCGGCGCGGTCGAATGCTACGAGCGGCACGATAATCATGTTGAGAGCCTCGGCAGGCACGATAGGGAAGCGACCGCTGTCGATGTCTGTGGCCGCGAAGGCCCGCGTGGGGTGGGCGATAAACGGCGCCGCGGACGCATCGTCGGCAGCAACTGCCCGCATGCACATGCGCTGGCCACAAGCTGCGGCTTCGGCTGCCGAGAGCATGCACGGATAGGCCACGCGCCAGCCGCGTTTGGCGGCAGCTGCGGCAAACGCGGCTGGGTCGACTTCGGAACCCATCGCGGCATAGACGGCAACGGTGTGCGGCGCCGCGGCATCCAAGCGGCCCAGCAGATCAACCAGCCGCGCACAGATATCAGCAGACTTCGCCGCCTGCAAGTCCAAATCAAGAGCATCGCGCCGAGCAATCACCGCTCGCCGCAACTCAGCCTTGTCCATCCCGGCTCCCTCTCCCAAACCTACCAAAAAGGGACAGGTTTATTCTGACAGGTTTTATCTGGGCAAACGTCGAAGCCGCCACAAAGGCGCCCTGTGTGGCGGCTTCGACTCGACGTTGGCTTCACAGCGCCGCAGCGATCGCTTCAGTCACAAACTTATTGAGTGACTCACCCTTCTTTGCCGCTGCCAGCGCTGCTTGCTTGTGGAGCTCAGAGCCCGTTCTTACGTTGAACGAGCCCTTAAAAGCCCGCTCGGGTTCCTTGCCCTTCTCGGCGCAAAACTCAAGGTAATCGTCGACGGCGTCGTGGAAGCATTGCTCCACTTCTTCAGCCGTGGAGCCTTCAAATACGATTGCATCCCTAATGCCGGCGACCATACCTGTTAGCACATGCTGTTCGGCATCGAACTCGACCGGGGCGAAATAACCCTTGTATGCCAAAACGTTACTCATGACTACCTCCGACATCTTGCAGAAAGCGAACGATGTTTCGAATGGTCCCCGCTGTCAATTCGTCAGATGGATGAGGCGCGTGCATTACGAACATCCTGCCATCTGATGGCCTGTAGAAGCGAACGCGCGATCCGGATGTCTTGCCTTTGCTGTCCATTTCAAAGCCATATGAAGCCATAACTTTAAGAAAGTCAGCAAATCTATACGTTGAAGGACAGCTAAGCAGCTGGGCGATGAGTTTATCGGATCGAGTCATCCCGCCTCACATTCTGCAACTATATTCTAGTTGCAATTTCAGTTCGATGCAAGCACCTCTACTATAGAACATGTGTGCGTATAGAACAAGTGTTCGAATCGCCACTGAGAAAGGGGACAGGCACCTTCGTGGTGGTCTGTGCTGTGATGGGCGTCTGCGGCGGTTTGTCTCGATCTGTAACAGTTACTCGGCAAAATCGGACCTAGATGTTACAGATTGAGACAAAGGGCCGGCGTCATCCGGAAACGTCTCGATCTGTAACATCTGGAGCCGATATTGCCGTCTTGGCGTTACAGATCGAGATAAACCGACAGACTGCGGCAAAAGAAAAGGTAGATTTTCAGGCATGTCCCAAAAATCTACCTTTGTTGTGGTTAGCTCAGCAGGTCGACTACGTTGAAGCCGGCGTTGCTCTTGGCGATGACGTCGCGTCCGCCAAAGACGCAGGTGGGCGACTCGGCTGCGATGCGCGTCACGTCGGCGCCGAGCGAGCGAAGCTCACCGGGCGTGGCGGCGAGCATCTGGGTGCGACGCTCCTCGCGCGCATGCGGATCGAGCCCGGCCAGATAGGTCGTGTTGCGGCGCTTGGTGAGCGCGTACGGCTTCACCGGCGCGTCCATGCCGCTCACGCAGCTCACGATAAAGCCCTCAAAGGCGGCCTCGTCGGGCTCAAAGCTGCCAAGCCATGCACCCGCGCGCTTCACGCGCTCAATCGAAGGATCGATCGCCGGGTCGCGGTAGGTGTAGAACGCCGCCTGACGCTCGCCGGCCGCGCGGAATCCGCAGCCGTACGCACCACCCTTCACGCGGATCTCGTTCCACAGGTAGTCGTAGGAGAGCGCGTTGGCGGCAACCGCCCAGGCGCCCGTCACGTCAATGCCCAGGCGACGCGGATCGCACGCGCTTGCCGCAAAGCAGATGTCGCTGGGGATGACAAAAGCCTCGTGGCGGTCGCACGGCGCCGGCACCACGAGCGCGTCGCGGCCGGCATCGGCGCCGTCGCCAGCGTCCAGCCTCAGGTCGCCCGCGGCATCCCAGTACGCGTCAAAGTCCTCGTCGCTGCCGGTAAAGCTCGCCATGCAGCCGTCGGCCACAAAGATGCGGCCTGCCAGCTCGGTAAGCTTGGCGCGCAGGCCGTCCAGGCGCTCGTCAAAGTGGTCGAGCAGATCGCGCAGGAACAGATAGAAATCCACGCCCGAAAGCTGCTCGCGCACCACGGCCGAAGGCGAGCTGTAGCTCATCGCGCGACCGAGTGCCGCCGAGTGACCGTTGTTGATAAAGCCCTGCTCAAGCCCAATGCGAATCTGCGTGAGCACGTCGCGCATGCGGTCGGCATCGGCATCGAGCAAAAGCGTGCTCGACCACACCTCGCGCGGCAGACTCGCCAGCGCATCGATCTTCTCGGACAGGGCGCCGGCGCTCACCAGCAGGTAGGGGCGCACGCCGTCCACTTCGGGCTGCGTCATGACTTCGGTCGTAAAGCTCAAAAAGCCGAGCTTGCCAGCGAGCAAGTTGTCGAGTTCCTCGGCCGAGTGCTCGCGCGTGGGCAGCTGCTTAAGCAGGCGGCAGAGCAGTGTCACATAGGGCAGGTCCTCAAACGCGACGCAGCTCAGGTCGAAATACTGCATGGCGTAGGCCAGGCGGTTGGTGGGGATGCCGTGGCGCAGGCAGGGGATGGGCGCAGTCGTGTCCACGACCAGCGGCGGCTCGGGGCGCGCCTCGCCAATGTCGGACACGCGCAGGCGCGGCAGCGTGGCCTTGGCCTCGGGCGTGTCCTCGGCCTCCTGTGAGGAACGAAGTGCGGCCGTGCGCTCGACCACGTCGGCCAGCTCGGCATCGGTCATGGCATCGCGCTTGGCTGCCAGCTCGGCGACCTCGGCACCCTCCGAACCCTCGGCAGCGTCCACCGGCACCAGCTCGACCAGTGCCATGTGATCGTTCTGCAGCACCAGCTCGCGCAGCAGGTCCTCAAAATAGTTGCCGTCCAGCTCGCCACGCAGCTCCTCGTACACCGGGCCGTACTTGAGCGCCAGCGTCGCGGCGTCGTCATCGTAGAGCCAAGTGCTCAACGCGTCGCACGCAATGGCCACGCCGTCGGCGATACCGTAGTCGCGCTGGCGCAGGTCGTATTCGTTGCTGCTGATGATGGCTTCCAGACGCTCGCGCGGAACGCCGTGCTCGCACAGGTCGCGGCAGGCGTCCTGGAACACGCGGCGCAGCTCGCGCGCCACGCCGGGCTGCGCGTTTTGCAGCATGATGAGCTCGTAGGGCTGCAGGCTCTCGGCCGCGGTGTAGCTCACCACGTTGCCGCCCAGACCTGCCGCCAGAATGGCCTTCTTAACCGGCGCTTCGTTGGAGCCCAGCAGCGCCTCGAACAGGATATCCGCCGCGATCGTGCGCTTGCGGTCGAGCGCGCTGCCCAGCACAAGGCCCAGGCCCACCAAGGCGTTTTCGGGCGTGGTGGCCATCTCGATACGCTTGTACTCGCAGGTCACAGGCGCCTGCACGCCCAGCGGATTGGGCGCCAGCGTGGACGGGTCCTCGCCGGCGGCAACGGCAGCGTCCATGCGGCGGCTCGCGGCACTCGGCTGCGACAGATAGCGCTCGTCCAAAAAGGCCAGCGCGCGGTCCACGTCCAGGTCGCCGTAGAGCGTGATGTAGGAGTTGGAAGGATTGTAGTGGCGCGCGTGCGTGTCCAGGAACTGCTCGTAGGTGAGCGCAGGGATTGCGCGCGGGTCGCCGCCGCTCTCGTGCGCATAGGCGGTGTCGGGGTAGAGCGCGGCGTTGACGGCGTCGTCCAGCACACTCATGGGGTCGGACAGCGCACCCTTCATCTCGTTGAACACCACGCCGTTATAGCGCAGCGTGCCCTCGTGCAGGCTAGCGGAGCTGCCGTCGCCCTCGCCCTCGGCACCCTCCGACAGGTCCAGCTCGTAGTGCCAGCCCTCCTGCTCAAAAATGGTGGGCTTGGTATAGATGGCCGGGTTGAACACCGCGTCCAGGTACACGTCCATCAGGTTGTACAGATCCTGCTCGTTGGTGGTGGCAACGGGGTAGATGGTCTTGTCGGGGTAGGTCATGGCGTTGAGAAACGTCTGCATGGAGCTCTTGATCAGGTCGACAAACGGCTCCTTGACGGGAAACTTGGCCGATCCGCACAGCACCGAGTGCTCAAGAATATGGAACACGCCGGTGGAATCGGCCGGCGGCGTCTTAAAGCCAATGGCAAAGGCCTTGTTTTCGTCGTCGCACGCCAGGTACAGCAGGCGAGCGCCCGAGGCAGTGTGTCGCAGCACGTAAGCGTCCGAGTCGAGCTCGGGCACGGTCTCGCGGCGCTCGACGGCAAAGCCGTGGCAGGTAGTGCCGGGCACCAGCAGTGCAGCGGCTGCGGCGCGCGGGTCGGTTGAGGTGGTGGGCATATGCAGTCTCCTTTGACGCCCCAGCGGGGGCGAATCGAGTCGAATCCTCGAGAGTATACCCATATGGGGCCGCGACCCTGCGGCGAACTGGAGACGATGCCAGCGGATTGGGCGAAGGGCTCGCGTGCCCGCCGCACGAGCGTGGAAAATTGGACACTCGCCAAACGAGAGTGGATATTCGGACGGACGAGCGAGGATTTCCGGATACCTATCGAACGAGAGTGGATATTTGGACGGAATTTGCCGCAAAAGCCCCAAAAACCGTCCAAATATCCACTCTCGATATCCGACCGTCCGAAAATCCTCGCTCGTCCATCACTCGCGTATCTCTCGTCCCTCATTCGTCTCTAATATGAGAGATGACAGGAAGATGAGAGAAAAATATGAGAGATAACTGAGCAGCAAAGAGACAGGCAATCATGGTATTGTCTCAATACTGATTGTTCTAACAGCAAAAACATGTTTAAATGAAACAAATGGCAGATATCTTATCTTTCATCTCTCACTTATCTCTAATATGAGAGATAGCAGAAAGATGAGAGATAATTACGAGAGATAACTGAGAGATGAAGGAAATCTATTCGCGGCATTCTCCGCCGGGCCGAGCGAAAGGACGTGCAGATGAACGAAAACGAGCTGACCGGTCTGCTCGAGTCTTTAAGGCGCATGGGCTCGGACGATCTTAACGTCGAGGTCAAGGAGAGCGCCACGACGCTTTCCCGCGACGTATGGGAAACGGTTAGCGCATTCGCGAATACCGCTGGCGGAATTATCGTGCTCGGCGTGAGCGAGCGCGCGGGCTTTGTCCCGGTTGAGAACTTTGAGACCGAGAAGGTGCTCAACCAATTCGTAGCGGGCATGGGTGATGCCGGCGGGCGCGGAAAACTGGCCAATCCGCCCAAATACACCATTGAACGCGTGGAGCTCCAGGGCACCGTGGTTCTGGTCATCACGATTGAGGAGCTCGACCCGTCGAGCAAGCCTTGTTATGTCATAGAGCGGGGCGCTCAAGGCGGCAGCTACAAACGCATCGATGATAAAGATGTTCCGCTCTCGTCGACCGAGGTCCTGTCCTTGTCATCGTATGAACGGGCGAGCCCCAGTGATCGCGATGCAGTGCCCGGCGCGGTCGCAGGCGATCTTGACGAGGCCCTGGTCGACCGCACGATAGAGCGTGCTTTCTCACTGACACCTCGTGCGATGCGCGGCGCGCCGGACAAGAAAACGAAGCTGGAGCGCCTGAATTTCCTCGACTCGCAGGGCAATGTTACTAAGGCCGGGCTCCTGGCCGCGGGTGCCTATCCCCAGCAGTTCTATCCCAAGCTCTTTATCGATGTGGCGGTCTATGCCGGAACGCAGAAGGGCGCGGCGGGGTCGTTGAGGTTCATGGACCGTACGATCTGCGAGGGGACGTTGGGTGAAATGATCTCGGATGCCGTCGCGGCGGTCGCCAAGAATTTGCGGCGAACCTCGATGATCAAAGGCGTCTCGCGTGTCGACTCGCTGGAGATTCCCGAGGAGGTCCTGCGCGAGGCAATCGCCAACGCCGTAATCCACCGAGAATACGGAGACCGGTTCTGTGGGCAGTCGATCGCTGTTGACGTCTTTGATGACCGTATCGAAGTGACGAACCCCGGCGGCCTATACGGAGGAAAGACTCGCGAGAACCTGTTTGACGGCAGCTCCCGATGTCGCAATGCGACGCTTGTGAAACTGATGTCGATTGTCCCGCTGCCGGATGGCGCAGGTTCGCCGGCTGAGGGCAATGGCTCGGGCATCCCGATGATGATCGATGCCATGCGCGCGCATGGTCTGGCCGGGCCCCTGTTCTGCCCGGGATTCGATCGGTTCAAGGTCGTACTTTACCGTTCAAAGATCGAGCCGGTCGATCATGGCGGGGGCTTAATTGTGACGGCACTCAAACACTACGGCGAGCTGGGGACGCGCGAGCTGGCAGAGCACACAGGGCTCACAATTTCCCAGGTTAGGTCGCGCGTCAACGCGCTCATTGCTCAAGGCGAGCTTGAGCCCACGGCGCCGGCGACGAGCCGCAACCGCAAGTATCGACTGTCGGAGCGCGTGGGATAGATGCGTTAGTGGACGAGGCGACCCAATAATCGACCCTCGATTGGCGTCCATTAAGGTAAAGCGGTTGTTGCCCAGTCGACGGTGATGCTAAAGACTCGGCTTACGCCGGCATGGCCCCGAACCCGTCTATCAGGAACAGCCTAAGAACCAGCTTGATGACATTTCCCGGTTTGACTTCTGCCGCGTCAAAGACGTGGCGCTCGGCGAGCTCGCTGCAGTATGCATAGATGTCGCGGATAAGGTCCGCGCCCGAGAGCGTAAACATGTAGCCTGCGTCCGAAAGCGTATTGGGCGCGGCGGGCAATTTGGTCATGCGACAAAAGGTCAACAGGTCGGGCGCCATAGCGTCCTGGTAGCCAAGATGGCTGCCGTCTTCTTGTGCGACGAGTTCCAGCTGGCGTACTCGATTCAGCGCCGCTGCCAGCACAAAGCTCGGTGTGGGAGCATTGACGTCCTCCGTGCTCGCCACGAGTCTGCCCGCCGCCTGCGTGACAAGCCAAGCGACCTCGCGCTGGCAACGCACGGCCTTGCGCGTAACCGGCTTGATGGACGAAGAAGAAACGCTTCCCTTAGGCGGATTCGAAACAGCCACAAGAACCTCCCATGAACGACCCGGCCCAACAAGCCCGGATGAAACACGTGCTACATCAGTATACAGGGAAGTGGGGTAGCGGGGTACAAGCGCGCCAGCGGCAAACCGAGAGCATCAACGATGTGCCGATCGCGGAATGAGATCTCGTAATAATTGACTCTCGGCCATATTATTGAGGGGCATGACTCGCGTTCGTATGGTTGTAGGTGCTGGCGATGAACGACATTGACCTTGCTGTTCCGTTGATGGATGGACCAAGCTATGACCGCGCCTGCAGTCTCGTGCCTTCCGAATACGTTGAGGCATGGGAGTGGTTTCTGGGTGAGGAACAGCGCGGCGGCGTTTGGACCAGCCTTCCGCACCACACCAAGGAAGATAGTCCTCAGTATCAGTACCGTTTGAGAATTGGCTCGGACTTCTTTCCCGTAACGCGGGATTCAGGGATCTTCTGGCCGGGCCAGGATCGGGTGAAGCAAGATCCCAATAAGATCTTTGCGCTTTCGGTCCATAACTCTAAAAAGAGCTTCTACACCGATGTGCCTCCGCTCTATTTGGATGACGGTACGTGGGTCATTAAGTATTCGGTCCAAGCGCCAGGAGCCGTTGGTTCTCGAGACCAGAATTACAACCGTAAAATGCTCAACTGCATGGAATGTGGCGTCCCAGTCGGAGTCATATTTGCAACCGAGGTGGGCTATAAGGTGCTCGGCCTTGCGTTTGTTGAGCGGTTCGAGCCCGAAAATGGATGGTTTGTTCTGCACGGTCCTGTTCATAAAGGCGGACCGGACCCTCGTTTTGCGCCCGACATGAGTTATCTGAAGCACATACCCGTCGATATTGAGTTTGCCGGACAGGGTGCGACCGACGACGAAAAGGTCCGCTATGCGTTAAGGCGCGAGCGATTGGGGCAGCAATGGTTCCGCAAGCAGCTCGTTGCCGCCTATGATGGCCGTTGCGCGGTGTCGGACTGCGGCGTCAGCGAAGCTCTGGAGGCTGCACATATCGAGAATTACTCGGGACCCAAATCGCAGGTTGCCAGCAACGGTATTCTGCTTCGGCGCGATCTTCATTCCCTATTTGATGCTCACCTGATTTCGTTTGAGCCTGTTTGCGGCGAATATCGGCTGTGCGGATCGTACCTGCTGGATAAGACCGACTACGCTTCCTTTGCGGGTGCGACGCTAAGGCAGCCGGATGAGCGTCAGTGGCGACCCGATACGGTGTTTCTTGAGGCCCATCGCATTGAGTTCGATCGCTCGGAAAAGAAGCGTGAAAAGGCGGGGCTTCTGCCGTATTAGCGTATTTGGCTTTGGCATTCTTTGACGATCGTGTTGTTTGATCGGATCGCGTGGCGATGCAATCTCGCGCACGCCCGCCGGTGCATGCTCTTCCTGATTTGTATAGCGAGAGGGGAGCGTATATGAGCTGGCGAGGCGATATTGCGATGGGGAAGTACGGAAAACTGCCGTGTGCCCTTATAGACAACAATATGTTTCCGAGCGTAGAGGTTGATTGCGCGTCGTTTGTCGTCACCTGCCCTTGCTGCGGCTCGCAAATACCGTGTCTCGACATTCGGTTTATCGATGCGCGCGACAGACTCAGCGACGAAGTGAGAAAACGGACAGGCGTTCATATGCCGGTGTATCCGGAGAAATGCCCTGTTTGTGGCCTCGATATCGTGTACGACGCCGGCGACGAGGGATAGGTGATGCGGAGGAGTTGGCTGTGAGTGTCTTTTGCCTCTACAAATAAATCCCCTCACCGAGTTGCTTGTGGAACTCGGCGTGATGGTCGCGTGCCCAGGTAAAGAGCGCCTGGTCAAAGTCGGTACGCGTGACCGGGACGCCAAAGACGCCGGCAACTTCGACGCGTATAAACTCCAGTGCCGGCAGCTTGTTGATGGCAGTGAGGGCAAACGGGGACGAGGGCTCCTCGAACAGATAGCGGCTGCCTTGCAGCGCGTCGCAACTGGTGCACGTGTTGCCGAGCGACGGGGCTTTGGAGGCTCGCGCGCCTACGGGCTTGTAGCCGCAGCGCTTATGAAGGTAGTCACGGATCTCGCCCGGTACGCAGCCAAGAGCGGGCACGATGGCGAGTGCGTTGGCGTTGGCCGTGTCGATGGCAATGTACCCGGCTTCGTTGGGCGCGTGCGCGATGGCGATGCTCTCGTCGTTATCGGTTCGATAGGGAATGCCGAAGGCTGCGACCGAGGTCTCTTTGTGACACTTCCAGCACTCGCGCTTGCCCAGTACTAGATATATATACGGCGCTGAGGGGTCGGATCGGTCAACACCGGGCAGCCACTCGGCAAAGGGCTCGGGGTTGACGCCGCTGGGTACATACCAGATCTTCTTGGTCCGGTCCCATTTGGCGCCCAGCGCCTTGGCTTCTTCTTTGTGCGAAAAGGGGACATCGAGCTCGGTGCGCATGGCGGCTCCTTGGTGCTGCAGGTGCAAGTGGCTCAAGGATACCGCAGGGCGCAGACATCGCGGCGTTTTGCTGAGAAGTTGCGGTGCGGACTGATTGGTTATGCCGATGAATAGATCGGCAAGTAGATGGTCGGCTTTTGGCTAGTTGGGCGGTTGGAGCTGCCAGCTGATTTGGCGACATAAAACAAAACAGCCCAGAGGACATAGCCTCTGAGCTGCGAACATTTGGTGGGCGTTAGAAGATTTGAACTTCTGACCTCTTCCGTGTCAGGGAAGCGCTCTCCCCCTGAGCTAAACGCCCGATCAAGGGTGCGCAAGCGCGCAAGGGATAATATAACGGAGCCTGAACTCGGTGGCAAGAACATTTTTAAAAATCGCTTACATTGTGGAATTCGGGGGCTTTGTCGCATCCATTTCAAAAGAGCCTGCTGCCGCGATTTGGCTGTCGCATAATGCAAGGCCATTGCGGTATCGAGCTATGGAAAGACGCCTGCGGAATTGTCCTACCGATAAGCGGACAAGCCTCCAGCTGGTGACTTCGCCGTGGTAAGGTAAGCCGAATTGTTTCCAGGCTGTTTCGGGGGAGTGGAATGAGCAAAGAGTGTGTCGAGCAGGTCGAAGGCGCAGGGGCTTCGGTGCCGATGACCGATATATCGAACATTGATGTGCCCGAGGGCACCGACGAGCTCAGCCGCAACACCCGTCGCGCATGGCGCGACCGCCTGAACAGCGCTTCGACGCGCAAGATGATCACGGGCGTCTTGGCTACGCTGGTGGGCGGTTCGTTTTGGGGCTTCTCGGGCACCAGCGCGAGTTTTTTGTTCGATACCTACCATGTCGATACGCTGTGGCTTATGAGCGTGCGTCAGATTCTCGCCGGCCTGCTCTTTATGGCTGTGGTTGTCACGCGCGACCGCGCACGCCTGGTCAAGCTTTGGACGACGCCCGCTGATCGCAAGCAGCTGCTGCTCTTTACCGCTTTTGGCCTGCTGTTCAACCAGTTTTGCTATCTTTCGGCCGTGCGCCTGACGAACGCCGGAACCGCGACGGTGCTCCAGTGCCTGCAGCTCGTTATCATCATGGGCTACGCCTGCGTGACCGATCGCCGCATGCCGCGTACTCGCGAAGTCATCGGCATTGGCCTGGCTCTGGGTGGAACCTTTTTAATCGCCACCGGCGGCGACCCTACCAGCCTGAATATCTCGCCGCTTGGCCTGGCAGCAGGTCTTATGTGTGCGGTCAGCGCCGCGTGTATGGCGGTGATTCCCGCCAAGATCCTGCCCGAATACGGCAGCCCCATCGTCACGGGTTCGGCAATGCTCACGGCGGGCGTGGTCTCATGTGCCTTCGTGCAGCCCTGGGCGCATATGCCGGCGCTCGACGCTGCCGGCATCGAGGCGCTCGCGGTGTTCGTGGTTATCGGCTCGTTTTTTGCTTACATGCTCTATATGCAGGGCGTTAAGGACATCGGCTCGGTGCGCGCGAGCCTCATCGGAACTGTGGAGCCGGTTTCGGCGACCATCACCAGCGCCGTTATGCTGGGGACGGTGTTTTTGCCGACCGACCTTATCGGCTTTGTCATGATCATCGTGATGATGTTCCTCACGGTGTAGCTGGCGCCGCTGCCAAGACGGAAAAGGTGTTGTGCCGCATTTTCGCCAATTGATGTCCGTGTCTGGAGTTTAGCTGTCGATGCTCAAAATGCCATAAACTAGTAATGTTATGGACTTTTTCATTGCGACTCAATTGCGAGGATTTCTTTATGGCTGGTAATCACTTTAAGGGCAGCGATAGCGGCCGTCCTGCAGTTCCGCCGCGTCCGAACGGGGCTGGTAAGGCCGGCACGCCGGGGGGCGCTGGACAGGGCGGTTCCGGTAAGCGCGTGTCCCCGGGCGAGACAGCGATGTTTACCGCTCTGTACGAGCAGTCTCAAAAGGCAAAAAAGACCGGCCGTGCAAGAGGGAATGTCTTTGCGGGCGGTGCAACCTCCACGTCGCAGCCGAGCGGGGCTCCTTCGGTACCCGCGAACAACGCAGGTGCTGCCAACTCCGCGAATGCCGCCGGCAACGTTAATGCCGGCAAGGCCGCCAACAATACTCCCTCTGCCGGCGGCGCGGGGCTTACGGGTAACCTTGGCACGATTTACACCGGCGCCTCCGAGACTGGCACGTTCGCCCGCCTGGATGATAGCGGTGCCGAGTTTGCGGGCTCGGGTTCCAAGGAAGATTATTACGATTTTGGCTTGAACTACGGTAGCGACGCTTCGTCGAGTTCGACCTCTGACGGTCTGGTCCGTCATCGCCATCGCAAGGGTGAGCGCAAAAAGCGTCATACTGGCGCCATTGTTGCCGCTGTAGTCGCGGTGCTTCTCGTTGCGCTTGGCGCAAGCGGCTTTATGCTGCTTAACTCGGCAAAGACCGTAAAGAGCGAAGCGAAGGAGGCTGTCGAGATCGTCGGTGGCCTTAAGGACAAGGTCACGTCGGGCGATTTTTCGACGCTGCCTGACGACGCGAAGAAGATCGATGAGCTCTGCGACAGCATGAAGGCGGAGACTTCGAGCCCGCTGTGGACGGCGGCTTCGTTTATCCCGGTGTATGGCAGCGACATCAACGCAGCCCGCACCATGATTGATGCCCTGTCCGATGTCTCGAGCAACGCGTTGGTTCCCATGGCCGACAACCTTTCGCAGGCCACGCCCGGCAAGCTGTTCCAGGACGGCATGATTAACGTGTCCGCGCTGCAGGCGGTCGCCGATTCGCTTTCCAGCAGCTCGAAGGTGTTCAAGAGCGCCAACGAGAAGATCCAGGGCATTGGCGATACTCATATTTCCCAGGTGACCGAGCTGGTCGATAAGGCCAAGGACGGCTTTGCCACCCTCAACGGCGCGGTTGACGCGGCGGAGAAGGTCGCCCCCGTCCTTCCCCAGATGCTCGGCGCCAACGGCCAGACGCGCAACTACCTTGTGTACGCCATGAACAACGTCGAGATTCGTGCCTGCGGCGGCTTTGGCGGTTCGCAGGGCCTGATTTCGGTCACCGACGGCCAGATGTCGATTGGCGAGTTTATTCCCCGCATTGGACTCAGCGAGGATGAGGCAGTCGAGAGCGTCGACGAAGAGGATGAGGCGCTGTTCGGCAACCACAGCAACCTGTACAACTCGGGCAATACCTATTCGCCTGATTGGCCCCGCAACTCGCAGCGTGTCGCCGCGCTGTGGAAGTCCCAGTATGGACAGGATGTTGATGGCGTCATCGGTATCGACCCGGTGTTCCTGCAGTATCTGCTGGGCCTGGTCGGTAATGTCTCGCTGCCCGACGGAACGGTTGTCGACGGCACCAACGCCGCAAAGGTCCTCATGCACGATGTGTACTGGAACTATCCGGTCGAGGAGTCGGACGGCATCTTTGCATCCGTCGCCAGCGCTGCCTTCGACAAGATTCTCGGTGGCATCGGTGACGTCGACGTTACAAAGCTTGTCGGTGCATTCGAGCGCGGTGCCGAAGAGGGCCGTCTGATTGCTTGGATGAGAAACGATGATGAGCAGAATGCCATCAAAGAGACGGGCATTGACGCTTCGCTGCCCGATCCGGATGATCCGAGTGCCGATCCCGTTGCCGGCGTTTACTTTAACAACCTGAGCTTCTCCAAGCTCGACTGGTATCTGAACGCCGACACACAGATCGGCCAGGGCATCAAGAACGGCGACGGCACGTGCTCGTATCGCATCACCGTTACTCTGACGAACATCATGACGCAGGAGGAGGCAGGCAAGCTGCCCGACTACGTTGCGGCGAGCGCACCCGATGCCGCGCGTGACGACGAACGCCTGAATGTCTCGTTGTTTGCCCCGACGGGCGGCAACATCAGTGACCTTACGGTTGAGGGCACACAGTTTGGTCTTGGCGCCGCTACGTGGCATGGAATCCCCTTCTATTCGGGCACCGTTGACCTGCATGCTGGCGAGACGACGACGATCACATATACGCTGACCACGTCAGCCGAGGCGGGGGACAAGCCGCTTACGCTGCGTCAGACTCCTACATGCCAGGCGGCTCGCGACAGCGCGTCGGCGTAGGGTTTTTCTGGTAGCGCAGATAATCGAGTACCATTTTGGGGCGGACAGGCAATCTGTTCGCCCCTATTTTGTAAGGAGAGCGCATGAAGTACTTTGGCACCGACGGCTTTCGCGGTGAGGCTAACGTTGGGCTGACGGTAGAGCACGCTTATAAGATTGGCCGTTTTGTGGGCTGGTATTACGGCGCCAACCGCGAGCGCAAGGCGCGCGTCATCGTGGGTAAGGACACGCGTCGCTCGAGTTATATGTTCGAGGCGGCGCTGGTGAGTGGCCTGGTCGCGAGCGGTGCGGACGCCTATATGCTGCACGTGATCCCCACGCCGGGTGTAGCGCATCAGACCGTGGAAGGCTGCTTCGATTGCGGCATCATGATCAGCGCGAGCCACAACTCGTTTTGCGATAACGGCATTAAGCTCGTCAATAGCGACGGTTTTAAGATGGACGAGGACGTACTGGAGCTCATCGAGGACTACGTCGATGGCAAGAGCGAGGTGCCACTGGCCACGGGCAACCACATCGGCGCCACGGTGGACTACATGCAGGGCCGCAACCGCTACATTGCCTCGCTCATCGCCAGCGCGAACTTTTCGCTGCAGGGCGTCAAGATCGGCATCGACTGCGCCAACGGCTCGGCGTCCTCGGTGGCCAAGCCGGTGTTCGACGCGCTGGGCGCCGACGTGCGCGTGATCAATGCCGCGCCTGATGGTTTTAACATCAACGTCGACTGCGGCTCCACGCATGTGGAGCGTCTGCAGCGCCACGTGGTGGAGCAGGGCCTGGACGTGGGCTTTGCCTATGACGGCGATGCCGACCGCTGCCTGGCCGTGGACGAGCGCGGCCGCGTGGTCGATGGCGACCAGATCCTGTACGTGTGCGGCGTGTACCTGAACAAGCACGGTCGCCTTTCGGGCGGTACCGTGGTTCCGACGATTGCCAGCAACTTTGGCCTGATCAAGTCGTTGGAGCTTGCCGGCCTAAGTGCCGTGACCAGCGGTGTGGGCGACCGTCACGTGTATGCCAAGATGCGCGAGGGCGGTTACAGCCTAGGCGGCGATCAGACGGGCCATACGATCTTTGGCGATATCGAGCGCACGGGCGACGGCATTATGACCTCGCTGCGCGTGATGGAAGTGATCCGCGCCGAGCGCGAGACGCTCTCGCAGCTCACGGCTCCGTGCAAGCTGCTACCGCAGGCGCGGGTGGCCGTGCGCGTGGCGGACAAGGACGCCGCGCTCGAGAACATGGGCGTGCAGAACGCCATCGCCGAGGCCGAGGCTGCGCTGGCAGGCGAGGGCCGCGTGCTCGTGCGCAAGAGCGGAACCGAGTCGGTTATCCGCGTGCTGGCCGAGGCGCCCGACCAAGCATCCGCCGATGCCGCCATGAAGCGCATCGCCAACGCGCTCGAGGCTCTGTAAGGTAGTCATTGGGGACGTTCTTAAACGACTAGGTGGAAAGGGGGCGCCGCGGATTGGTTCCGCGGCGTCCCCTTTGCGTTGGCGTGTCGGTTATGCCTTACAGCTCGTAGAGCGTGGTGAACTTGTCCTGCAGGTAGCTGCAGTAGTAGCGGGCATCGAATGCCATGCCGCAGGCGCCCTTGATGAGCTCCGGCGCGTCCTTGGCGCGTCCCCACTGCCAAATGCGCTCGCCCAGCCAGGCGCGAACGGGCGCAAGGTCGCCGCTCGCGCAGGCGCCGGTAAGGTCGACGCCGTCGCGGCACATGGCCGGCACGAACATGGCGTCGTAGGCGCTGCCCAGCGCATAGGTGGGGAAGTAGCCAAACGAGCCGCCGCTCCAGTGCGTATCCTGCAGGCAACCACGCGTGTCGTCGGGAACGGGGATGCCCAGGTACTCGTTCATAAAGCGATTCCAAAGCGCGGGGATATCCTTGGCTGTGGCCTCGCCGGCAAACAGCATGCGCTCGATCTCGTAGCGCACCATAACGTGCAGCGGATAGGTGAGCTCGTCGGCCTCGGTGCGGATCAACGACGGCTGCGCGATGTTCACGGCGCGGTAGAGCGTGTCCTCGTCGACGTCGTCGTAGACCTCGGACGCGTGGCGGCGCAGCACCTCGAGCAGCGGTCCCATAAAGGCGCGGCTGCGACCCACGGTGTTCTCGAAAAAGCGGCTCTGGCTCTCGTGGATGCCCATGGAGGTGCCGCCCTCAAGACAGGTGCGCGCATAGGCGGGATTGACGCCCAGCTCGTACATGGCATGTCCCGCCTCGTGGATGATGCTGTAGACGTTGGAGATGCAATCGTTCTCGTAGATGTGTGTCGCGATGCGCGCGTCACCCACGGCAAAGCCCTCGCTAAACGGGTGTTCGGTAAAGGCAAGCGTGGTGTCGTTCAGGTTCAGGCCGACGAGCTTCATAAGGTCGAAGCTCATGGCGCGCTGGGCGGCCTCGGGCACGCGGGCGTGCAAAAAGTCGGCAGCGGGCTGCTGGCCGCGCTCGCCGATGGCGTGCACGAGCGGCACGACCGTGGCCTTGACCTCCTCGCAAAACGCGTCGAAGCTCTCGGCAGAAAGGCCGCGCTCGTACTGGTCGAGCCAAACGTCGTATGGGTCGCGCTTGGGGTCCATGAGTTCGGCCTGATGCTTAAGTTGGGCGACGATTCTATCCACATAGGGCTCAAAGCTCGCCCAGTCGTTGGCCGTCTTGGCCTTATGCCACACGGCGTCGGCCTCGCAGGTGAGCCTGGTCCAGGCCTCGGCCTCCTCGGTAGGAATAACGCTTGCCTCGCGCTGGTCGCGGCCGAGCACGCGAATCTCGTCGAGCAGCTGCGGGTCGTCTACGTGTCCGCCTGCAACCGTCTCGCGCGCTAACGAGCGTACGAGCTCAACGGACTTCTCGCTGGTCAGTAGCTTGTGATGCTCGCCGGCAAGCGTGCCCATGGCGTCGGCACGGGCGGCAGCACCGTTGGCAGGAGCAATCGTCGCTCCATCGAACTCGGCAATCTTGAGCAGGTACTCGCGAGTCCACAGCTTGCCCTCGAGTTTGCGGAACTTTTTGACGGCCTTGTCGACTTTAGCGGCCTTGACGCCCTTGGCGGCCTTTGCCACGGCGGCCTTGGCCTTCTTATCGAGTTTCTTTCCCATACCGTATCCTTAATCTCGCAGGCCGAGCGTCGCAAGCGGGTGCGCGGCCAGTTTGCACAGCTACCTGCCTTGTACCCAGCGCGAACAAAACGGAACGCGGCGATGCGCTCGCGAAATGTGTTATCCTATAGCCCAATGCGTTGACGGAGAGGGTTTTGCCCGCCGCGTCGCCGGCAAGAGAGGGAAGGTCATGGGCTGCAAGCCTTCCTGCGGTGGCAAGGGCCAAGCGTTCACTCCCGAGCAGCGACCTCAACGGGCACGCGGCCGGCGGCAGCGAGGCCCCAGTAGGGAAGCCGTGAGCCTCGCGATAAGGGGCGCAGAGTGGGCGCGGCGGGCCAGACATCCGCCGGGTCAAACAAGGTGGTACCGCGGAATTTAACCGTCCTTGGGCAATGCACATGCCCGAGGGCGGTTTTTTGTTACCGAACCGGGCCGCGCATCCGCAGCATCGGGCGGCGTCAGCCGTCCCGGAGCGCGGATGCGCGAGAGACGAAAGGGAAGACATGAGTCTGATTGATGATCTGGTCAAACTCGAGGAAGAGGCCAAGGAGCTCGTCGCAGGCGCCGACGACGCCGAGAAGCTCGAGGCCGCGCGCGTCGCGCTGCTCGGCCGCAAGGGCCGCATCACCGGCCTGATGCGCATGATGGGCAAGCTCGCCCCCGAGGATCGTCCCGTTATGGGCAAGCGCGCCAACGAGATGCGCCAGCTGATCGAGGGCATGCTCGACGAGCGCACGACCGAGATGAAGGCCGCCGCCCTCAAGCACGCACTCGAGCACGAGGCCGTCGACATCACGCTGCCGGGCATCCGTCCGCAGATCGGTCACCAGCACCTGATTAAGCAGATCATCGAGGAGGCCGAGGACATCTTCTGCGGCATCGGCTACACCGTCGAGTCCGGCCCCATGGTCGACACCTCCTACTACAACTTCACCGCACTTAACGCGCCCATGGATCACCCGAGCCGCTCGGCCCGCGATACCTTCTACGTGGTCGACAACAACCCCGGCAGCGTCGCGCACCCCGAGGCTCACGCCCACGGCGAGTCCGACGTGCTGCTGCGCACCCAGACCTCGGGTGTGCAGATCCACACCATGGAGTCGCAGAAGCCGCCCATCTACATGATCTGCCCGGGTACCGTCTACCGTCCCGACACGGCCGACGCCTGCCACCTGCCGCAGTTCAACCAGATTGAGGGCCTGGTCGTCGACGAGGGCATCACCTTTGGCGATCTTAAGGGCACGCTCGACTACTTTGTTAAGTGCATGTTTGGCGAGGATCGCAAGACGCGTTACCGCCCGCACTTCTTCCCCTTCACCGAGCCTTCCTGCGAGGTGGACGTGAGCTGCCACGTGTGCGGCGGCAAGGGCTGCAACTTCTGCAAGCACAGCGGCTGGATCGAGATCCTGGGCTGCGGCATGGTCGACCCCAACGTCCTGATCAACTGCGGCATCGACCCCGAGAAGTACACCGGCTTCGCCTTTGGTATTGGCGCCGAGCGCGTCGCGGCACTGCGCTACGACCTGCCCGACCTCAGAACGCTGATGACTGGCGATATGCGCTTCCTGAACCAATTTTAGGCTTGCCCAGGCACCCCATCTTGGCGTTCAAACCGTCGCTCGCGTACCTTTAGTACGCGTCGCTCCTCTTTCACGCCAACCTGGGGCACCTGGACAACCCTAAGGCGAACGTCTTCATTTGATACCCCTCCCTATGCGGAGATTAAGAACTAGGAGAGCTATATGCGCGTTTCTTACGACTGGCTCAAGACCATGATCGATATTCCGGAGGATCCCAAGACCCTTTCGGACGAATATATCCGTACCGGCACCGAGGTCGAGGCGATCGACACCGTGGGCGAGTCCTTCGACCACGTGGTGACCGCCCAGGTGCTCACCAAGACCCCGCACCCCGATAGCGACCACATGTATGTGTGCTCGGTCGACGTGGGTGACAAGAACCTCGACGCCGACGGCAACCCCGCTCCGCTGCAGATCGTCTGCGGCGCGCAGAACTTCGAGGCCGGTGACCACATCGTCGCGGCCATGATCGGCGCTGTCCTGCCCGGCGGCGTCAAGATCAAGAAGAGCAAGCTTCGCGGCGTCGTGTCCATGGGCATGAACTGCTCCGCGCGCGAGCTCGGCTTGGGCGGCGACCACTCCGGCATCATGATCCTGCCCGAGGATACGCCCTGCGGCATGCCGTTTGCCGAGTACGTGGGCTCGAGCGACACCGTGCTCGACTGCGAGATCACGCCCAACCGTCCCGATTGCCTGTCCATGATCGGCATGGCCCGCGAGACCGGCGCCATCTTCGACCGCGATTTCCACGTTGAGCTGCCCGCCATCAAGGCCGAGACCGGCCGCGCGACCGACGACGAGCTTTCGGTCGAGATTGCCGACGAGGGCCTGTGCGACCGCTACGTTGCCCGCATCGTGCGCAACGTCAAGGTCGGCCCGTCGCCCGACTGGATGGTCAAGCGCCTTAACGCCTTGGGCGTGCGCCCGCACAACAACATCGTCGACATCACCAACTATGTGATGATGCTCACCGGTCAGCCGCTGCACGCCTTTGACCTGGACACCTTTGCCGAGCGCGATGGCCACCGTCGTGTGGTGGTTCGCGCCGCCCAGCAGGACGAGAAGTTCACGACGCTCGACGGCGAGGAGCGCACGCTTGACGCCGGCATGGGCCTCATCACCGACGGCGAGCGCCCCGTGGCGTTGGCCGGTGTTATGGGTGGCATGGATTCCGAGATCGAGGACGATACCGTTGACGTGATGGTCGAGAGCGCCTGCTTCAATGCCGGCCGCACCTCGCACACCAGCCGCGACCTTTCGCTGATCTCCGACGCCTCCATTCGCTTTGAGCGCCAGGTCGACGAGACCGGCTGCGTGGATGTCGCCAACGTTACCTGCGCGCTGATCGAGGAGATCGCCGGCGGCGAGGTTGCTCCCGGCTATGTCGACGTTTTCCCCGCGCCCAAGACCATCGACAGCATTAAGCTGCGCCTGGCCCGCGTGCACGCCATCTGCGGTGCCGACATCGAGCCCGACTTTATCGAGCGCTCGCTCACCCGCCTGGGCTGCACCGTCGAGCGCGACGGCGAGGACTTTATGGTCACGCCGCCGAGCTTCCGTCCCGACCTGCCGCGTGAGATCGACCTGATCGAGGAGGTTCTGCGCCTGTGGGGCATGGGTCGCGTCACGGCGACCATTCCGGCTGCCAAGAACCACATCGGCGGCCTGACTCGCGAGCAGAAGCTCACCCGCAAGGTCGGCGAGATCCTGCGCGCCTGCGGCCTCAACGAGACCACGACCTTTGGCTTTGCCGCTCCGGGCGACCTGGAGAAGATCGGCATGTCCACCGAGGGCCGCGGCTGCCCCGTGGTGCTCATGAACCCGCTGGTGGCCGAGCAGACCGAGATGCGCCGCTCGCTGCTGCCGGGTCTGCTGCAGTCCGTTGCCTATAACGAGGCGCACGGTACGCCCAACGTACACCTGTACGAGGTCGGCAGCCTGTTCCATGGCCGCGAGAACGCCAGCCTGCCCAAGGAGACCAAGTCCGTCGCGGGCGTGCTCTCGGGCCAGTGGAGCGAGCAGTCTTGGAGCATGAAGTACCGCAAGCTGCGTTTCTTCTTTGGCAAGGGCATCGTCGAGGAGCTGCTCGCCCAGCTGCGCATCGAGAAGGTTCGCTTCCGTCCCGTCGAGGGCGAGGGCTATGCCTTCCTGCAGCCGGGTCGTGCTGCCGAGGTCCTGTCCGGCGGCACCGTGCTGGGTTGGGTCGGCGAGATCCACCCCGAGGCGCGCGAGGCTATGGGCATTGACGAGGTCGTCGTCGCCTTTGAGCTCGACTTGGATAAGCTGATCAAGGGCGCCCGCAACCAGGAGAACTACCGTGAGTTCTCGCAGTACCCGGCCGTTGAGCACGACCTCGCTATCGTGGTTGACAACACTGTGACCTGCGAGGATCTTGAGCGTCGTATTACGAGTGCCGGCGGCAAGCTGCTCGAGGGCGTGCGCCTGTTCGATGTCTACCGCGATCCGGTCCGCATCGGCAAGGGCAAGAAATCCATGGCCTTTGCGCTTACGTATCGCTCCGACGACCACACGCTCACCAGCGAAGAGGTCGAAAAGGCGCACCAGAAGATCGTCACCAAGGTGTGCAAGGGCGTAAACGGCGAGGTCCGCGGCTAGGTCCTGCGCCGGATATAGACCAGCGTCGGCTGCCGCCGAGTCTTACGTGACTGCTGTTTTCGGTATAAGGCACCGTTGAGCCTTCATATATGACACGCGCATTACATAACGGCGTGCTGCTTTGTCGGCAGTGCGCCGTTTTGCTATGATAGCCCGCGGCGTGTTACGAATCTGACAATGCGTAACACTGACAAGGTGATTCAAGCGGCGTTGCAATTCTGTGCGTCGATAACCGGGAGGCGTATATGCACATTCCAGATAACTACCTGTCCCCGCAGACCGATGCCGTTATGGCGGTGGCGATGGTGCCCGTTTGGGTCCATTGCATCAAAAAGGTACGCGCCACGCTCGATCGCGAGCACATGGCTTTCCTGGGCATCTGCGCTGCGTTCTCCTTCTTGCTCATGATGTTTAACGTGCCGCTGCCCGGCGGCACCACGGGTCACGCCGTCGGCGGTGCACTCATCGCGCTGCTGCTGGGCCCCGAGGCCGCGGCCATTGCGGTTTCGGTCGCACTGGCACTGCAGGCGCTGCTGTTTGGCGACGGCGGCATCCTGTCCTTTGGAGCCAACTGCTTTAACATGGCATTTGTGCTGCCGTTTGTGGCAGCCATCGTGTTCCGTGCGCTCAACGGCCGCCTGCACGACAAGAGCTGGGGCACTTCGGTTTCTGCCATCGTGAGCGGCTGGATCGGCTTGTGCGTGGCTGCCCTGTGCGCTGCCATCGAGTTCGGCATTCAGCCGATGCTCTTCACCAACGCCTCGGGTGCCCCGCTATACTGCCCCTTCCCGCTGTCTGTTTCCATTCCGGCCATGTTGATTCCGCACATGCTGGTAGCCGGTGTGGTCGAGGGCGTGGCGACTGCCGCGATCTACGGCTTTATCAAGAAGACGGCGCCGGGCGTTATCGTCGGCCCCGAAGCCGCCGATGGACAGCTTACTGCCGAGGGCGCAGCCGCCAAGAAGACCTCGCTGGTCCCCACGCTCATCCTGGTCGCCGTGCTTGTCGTGGCCACGCCGCTGGGCCTGCTG
>JAUUSS010000146.1 GCA_030841765.1 Collinsella aerofaciens
CGGGCTCGTGGCGGCAAGCGTGGCGGTGATCTGCTGCGGCATCATGATGACGAAAGCAGAGATAGCGACGACCACGCAAGCGAGCGGGTTATCGAAACGCTTGTTCTTAGCGAGGCTGTAGCCAATCAATCCGGCCAAGATAATGGCAGAGACGTTGAGGGTGCCCAGCGTAATTGCCGAACCCCACGTCTGAAGGTTGGCAAGGCCCGCCGCATCGAGCGGGAACAGGGGGAACACGACGTTGTTAATAAGAACCGCGATACCCGCAAGGATATAGAGCGGCGTGATGGTCGCGAAGGCGTCACGCAGGGAACGCAGGTGAACCTGGTTTCCCACCTTCGCAGAGACCTCGGCAAACTTGTCGAGGAAGCTCTTTCCATTGTCACTGGCCATGATTGCTCCTAACTTTCAAATCCGGCCTTTTCCTATGCGCACGGTGGTCTGTCGCCCTCTGCCACCAGATGTGCCATGTGTTGCGCGCGGCGGCGCGCGGTCTGGGCGTTCGCCCGGTCGCTAATCAACCACGTGGGTCGTGGCGACCTGTTTGAGCCAGGCTGCCGACTTCTTAAGGCGGCGCTTGTAGCCGTCCATAAGGTCGACCTCGACAAAACCGTAACGGTTCTTAAAGGCATTCGCCCAAGACCAATTATCGATAACGGCCCAATAATGGTATCCACGGCACTTGGCGCCCTCGGCAATTGCCTTGGCAACCCACTCCAGGTGCTGGCGTACAAAGTCGACGCGGTAGTCATCCTGGATGGTTCCTTCGGCGTCACGGTTCTTGTATTCGTCCATGATGCCGATGCCGTTCTCGGAAACGAACCACTCAAGATCGGGGTAGTTCTTAGCGCAGTCCATGCCAAAGTCGTAGAGGCCCTGCGGGTAGATCTCCCAGCCGCGGCTCTCGTTCATAACGGCGTCGGGCCATACGTACTCGTCGGCAAAGTGCGGCAGGCCGTACTGGTCGACCTTGCTCGCCGGTGCCTGAACACGCGTGGGGTGGTAATAGTTGCAGCCGAGCCAGTCGACAACACCCTGCTTGAGAATCTCTTGGTCGCCGGCACGGAACGGGAGCTTAACGCCGCCCTCGGCCAGGCTGTCGAGCACGTCGGCAGGAAGCTCGCCCTTGGTAATAAGGTCGAGCCACCAGCGATTGTTGATGCCGCTGGTCATACGCACAGCCTCGAGGTCTGCCTCGCTGGGGTTCTCCTTGGTGTAGACCGGGGTAAAGCAGTTGATCATGCCGATCTTGGCATCAGCGCGAACGGCGCCCTCGTCATAGGCCTTACGATAGTTGGCCACGGCCAGCGCATGTGCCAGCGAGATGTGATACTGCACGGTGCGAGCACGGTTGAAGTCGTGGAGTTGCGGGAACCACACGCCCTCCTGATAGCGCTGCTCGGGCTCGACGATGGGCTCGTTAAAGGTGAACCAGTACTTGATCTCCTGGCCAAACTCGTGGAAGGCGACGTCGGCGTAATGTGCGTAAGCCTCGACAACCTCACGGCTCTCCCAGCCGCCACGGTTAAAAAGGTAGGTGGGCATGTCAAAGTGGTACAAGTTGACAAACGGCTCCAGGCCGGCTTCGCGAGAGGCGCGGAACAACTCGTGATACCACGCGGCGCCTTCCTCGTTGAGGTTGCCGTCGGCATCGAGCAGACGGCTCCACTGGATGGAAGTGCGATAGGTATCCAGGCCCAAGTCCTTCAAAATGCGAAGGTCTTCCTGGTACTTGGCCATAAAGTCATTGCCGGCGTAAGAGCCAACGCAGTTGTAGAACGAGCCCAGATCCTGGATGGACCAGGTATCCCACAGGTTCTCGAGCTTGCCGCCCTGGTTCCACTGACCCTCAGTCTGCGGGCCGGACATAGCAGCGCCAAAGAAGAAGTCGTTGGGCAGCTGATACTGTGCCATCAAAGTCCTCGCTTTCGTGTTCTAGAGCTTCCGGTTGGAGACGGGTTTGCTTTGGCAGGTTATCCGGCGCGGGCGCGCACCGGTCATACCGATATTCAACCCGCCAAAACAAAACCGTCCCCAAACGGTCGATCCTGTTCTGCGGAAAGATTCCGTTCGTTGCTTAAACTATAGCGCTCTAATTCTAAAAGTAAAGCGTCTTTTTCTTTTTTCTTTCTCGAGCTTCTTAGATAAAGGTTATATGGGTGCCTTGTTAAGGGTTATACTTACTTGCGTATTGATATATGTCGGAAAGGAGGTTCAATGATTCCCAAATACGAGGCGATAGCTGCAGATATTCGTCGAAGCATCGAGGATGGCACTCTTAAACCGGGCGACAAGCTTCCCACCGTCGTTGAGTTCTGCGAGCTCTATAGCGTTTCCAAAATCACCGTCAAACGAGCTATCGAGCAAATCACCGAGGAAGGTCTTATTACCAGCCGACGCGGATCGGGTACCTACGTTAAGGACACGGCGGGACTTCCCGGTCAGGCGTTTTTCCAGGGCAAAAACGACCGTGCCCAGGGCTTTTCGTATGAGCACCGCGGGGAGAAGGTGACCTCGGTGGTCTACGATTTCTCGATTGTTAATCCACCAGCGGACATCGCAGCCCAGCTGGGAATTGCCGAGGATGACTTTGCCTATCACATCGTGCGCGTGCGTCAGGCCGATGAGAAGCCCATCGTTATCGAGTACACCTACATGCCCCTCGAGCTGATTCCAGGCCTTAAAAAGAAGGACCTGTACGGATCGGTCTACCACTTCATCCGCGAGCAATGTGGGCTGAAGATTTCGAGCTTCCACCGTACCATTCGCGCCGTGGCAGCAACCGAGGAAGAAGCCGAGCGCTTGGACACCAAGCCTGGCTCTCCCCTGCTCGAGCTCACCCAGATTGGCTTTTTGGACAGCGGCGCCGCCTTTGAGTATTCGGTCTCGCGCAACGTTGGCGACCGCTTTGAGTTGCACAACGTAACGTTGGCATAGGTTTTTGTAGTCATCCGGGCGCTCGCTTTGAGCTGTTTTGTGCAGCGCCCGCGCAACACAATGGGGGTATGAACATGTCCGATTTGATTAAGCTGACGCCGATCTTCCACGAGAAGATCTGGGGCGGTCGCCAGCTCGAAACCGTATTTGGCTACGACATTCCCGATGGACCCATCGGTGAGTGCTGGGCCATCTCGGCCCACCCCAACGGCGACTGCCAGATTGCGGAAGGCCCGTATGCAGGCCACACGCTGTCGTGGCTGTGGGCCGAGCACCGCGAGCTCTTTGGCAACTGCGAGGGCAAGGAGTTCCCACTGCTCATTAAGATTCTGGACGCCAAGGACGACCTTTCGATCCAGATTCATCCCAACGACGAGTACGCCGCCAAGCACGAGAACGGCAGCCTGGGCAAAACCGAGTGCTGGTATGTGCTGGACTGCGAGCCCGGTGCCACGATCATTGTCGGCCAGCGCGCGCACGACCGCGCCGAGGCCGCGCAGATGATCGAGGACGGCCGCTGGGACGACATGCTCAACGTACTGCCGATCCACAAGGGCGACTTTTTCCAGATTGATTCCGGTACCGTGCACGCCATCAAGACCGGCACGCTCATTTTGGAGACGCAGCAGTCGAGCGACGTGACGTATCGCCTGTACGACTACGACCGTCCCGGCACCGACGGCAAGCTGCGCCCACTGCACATTGAGCAGAGCCTCGACTGCATCGACTTTGATGCCCAGGCTCCGACCGACGGCACGGTGACCGCGCCCGAGGTGAACGGCGTGACCGAGCTCGAGTCTAACTCCTGCTACACCGTCGATCGTGTGCGCGTCGACGGCAGCAAAACCCTCGACCAGCGCTGGCCCTTCATGTGTCTGTCGGTCATCGACGGCGAAGGCACCGTCTGCGGCGACCCCGTCCACAAGGGAAGCCACCTGCTGGCCCCGAGCACCGTCAGCTCCATCGACCTCGAAGGCAAGATGGAACTGATCATCAGCCACCTGTAGGCCACCGGTCCCCAAGCGCTCGCCGGGACGGGGCGCGGGGTTTGGTCGCCTGCTCGGACAGTCCTGCTCGCACGGAGAGCACATTAAGTGCTCTCCGGCTCGT
>JAUUSS010000014.1 GCA_030841765.1 Collinsella aerofaciens
ACGAGCGGGGGCTCCTGTCTTTTTAGCGCCCTCGGATTGGGTCATAGTGTCTGTCGTTGCCAAAACAACGTCGTTCCCTTGGTTGGCTTAAAGTGGCACTTTTACCTGCGACGTTGCCATCGCTGAAGTAGTCATTGGGAAGGCGGCAGCTGGGGACGTTCCTTTTCTGCCGGTAGTTGGGGACACTCCTTGTGCCAGCGTTGCATCGAGTGCTTGGGAAGATGCGACCCGGTTTTTGGTCAAATTCCGGGTCGCGGTTTCCGGATGGGGTTGGTTGCGGAAAGTGCGACCCGGAATATTGCTCTGAAACGGGATGCGGTTTCCCTGATGCGCCTCAAACGGAAAGCATATCCCATTCCGGAGCTCCAAAACGGGATGCGCTTTCCGCGCGGAAGAATTGTCGCAGCTGCGTTAAGCAGTGTCGCTCGTTACTCGCCCAGAATCAGCGCCGCTAGCTCGTCCTGGGTGTCCACCACGTAGTCGGCGCCGGCGGACTCCAGCTCTGCGCGGCCGCGGAAGCCCCAGCTGACGCCCGCACTCTTAAGGCCGGCGTTGTGACCGGTCAGGATATCGACATTGGAATCGCCCACATAGAGCGTGGTTGCCGGATCGGCGCCCAGCTCCTCCATCACATGCAGCGTGACGGGTGCTTCGGGCTTAGGCGGAAACGCGTCAACACGGCCCTGCACCAGCGCAAAGCGCTCGGAACCAAAATACTTCTCGATAAGCGGAGCCGCCGAGACGTGGTCCTTGTTGGTGAGCACGGCAAGCTGCACACCCGCGGCGCGCAAACGGTCGAGCATCTCGATTGTGCCGGCATAGGGGGCGGTGTGGTCCTCCTTGTGCTCGCCGTAGTAAGCCCTAAACTCGGCAAGCGTCTGCTCAAACATACGGCCGTCGCCCGCATACTCGGCAGGCATAAAGCGCTCAACCAGCTTGAGCATGCCGTTTCCCACCTTGTAGCGGTACTCGTCAACGGCAAACGTGGGCCAGCCGTGCATCTCGCAGGTATGGTTGCCGGCGGCCGCCAGGTCTTCGAGCGTGTTGAGGATGGTGCCGTCCAGATCAAAAATCACATGGGAAAAAGCTGCTGCCATGAAAGCTCCCGTCATTGGGTTTCAAAACGCACCTCATAATACTGGGCATGCGTGCCGGGCATGTTTGGAATCTGAATATCTTTAATAGCCCTGAGCCTTTGTCGTTAGCAAATTCTCGGCAGCTGCTCTCCCACGAGCATGTCGAGGATGCGGGTCGAGCCCCAGCCGGTGCGCACGCGCACGGCGGGACGGGCGCCCTCGGCAAGCGGCAGCACGCGACCGATGACGGCGGCATTCTCGCCGTAGCGGGCGGCGCGCATGGCGCTCAGCGCGGCATCGGCTTGCTCGGCCGGCACGACGGCAACCATCTTGCCCTCGTTTGCCACCTGCAGCACATCGTAGCCGAGCATCTCGCAGGCGGCCTGCACGTCGGGGCGCACGGGCACATCGTCCTCGTCGATCTCCATGGCAACGCCGCTGGCCTGGGCAAACTCGTTGAGTGTGGACGCCAGGCCACCGCGCGTGGGGTCGCGAAAGCAGCGTGTGTCGGGTGCTGCGGCAAGCACATCGGCAATCAGGTGGTTGAGCGGTGCGGCGTCGCTTTCGATCGTGCTCGAAAACGCTAGGCCCTCGCGTTGGCTCATGATAGCGATGCCGTGGTCGCCCAGTGTACCCGAGACCAGGATGACATCGCCGGGCTGGCAGTTTGCGCCGCTGAGCGCCACGCCCGCAGGCACCTCGCCCACGCCGGCGGTATTGATATAGACGCCGTCGGCCCCGCCGCGCTCGACCACCTTAGTGTCGCCCGTGATTATGGACACGCCCGCCTCGCGCGCCGTCTCGGCCATCGTCTGCACAATCTGGCGGAGCTTATCCATGGGATAGCCCTCTTCGAGGATAAAGCCGCACGATAGGTAGCGCACGTTGGCGCCCGAGGTCGCGACGTCGTTGACGGTTCCGCACACGGCGAGACGGCCGATGTTGCCACCGGGGAAGAACTGCGGCGAGACTACAAAGCTGTCGGTCGACATGGCGATGCGCCCGCTCGCGGGCAGCGCGGCGACGCCGGCGTCGTTGCCTTCGAGCAGCTCGGGCGACCCAAAGGCATCCAAAAAGACCTCATCGATGATGCGCTTCATCATCTGTCCGCCGGAGCCGTGGCCCAGCAGGACGGTGCTATCGGTAACGCTATGGGACATATCGAAAACTCCAATCGTGGGTGGAATTATATGGGTGAGGCGCAGCGTCGACTGGTCCGCCGTTCGTTAGAACGGCGGAACCTATTAGCCTCGGTAGCGGAAATATGCTGCGCAGCTGCCCTCGGAGCTCACCATGCAGGGGCCGACGGGATGCTCGGGCGTACAAGCGTGGTCGAACAGGGGGCAGTCGCTCGGCGTAATGGCCCCGCGCAGCACGTCGCCGCAGCGGCACCCGCGTGGCTCGACCGTCGGCTCGATGGACACGTCAAAGCGCATGCTGGCATCAAAGTGCGAAAACTCGGGACGAATGGCGAGTCCCGAAGCCGCAATCGATCCCAGCCCGCGCCACGTGGTATCGCACGGCTCAAATACCTGCTCGACCAGCTGGCGCGCCACAGGATTGCCGTCGGCATTGACGCCGCGACGGTAGGCGTTGTCGATCGCGGGTTGCCCCTCAACAACCATCTGGACCAGCATGCAGATACCCTGCAAGATGTCGACCGGCTCAAATCCCGTTACCACGCCTGGAGTCTTAAACTCGTCGACCAAAAAGCCAAAGGGGGCTAAGCCCGTGATGGTGGCGACGTGGCCCGGCAGGATAAAGCCGTCGATAGTGGTCTCGGGATCGTTGGCGATGGCGCGCAGCGCCGGCGGCGTGGTCTTGTGGGCGCAGTAGACCGAGAAGTTCTGGAGTCCGCGTGCATCGGCCTCCAAAATGGCGGCGGCGATGGTGGGCGTTGTGGTCTCAAAGCCCACGCCCATAAAAATGACCGGGCGATCGGGGTTTTGCTCGGCAATGTCGAGCGCGTCGAGCGGGGAGTAGACGATGCGAATGTCACGCCCTGCCGCCTTTTGCGCAGCGAGCGAGGTGGATGACCCGGGCACGCGCATCATGTCGCCAAAGGTGGTGATGATGGCGCCGTCTATGTTGGCGAGCGCGATTGCGTGGTCGATGTCGCGGTTGGCGGTAACGCAGACGGGGCAACCCGGACCGCTCAGCAGTTTGAGCCCGGCAGGCATAATGGAGCGAAAGCCATAGCGCCCGATACTCACGGTATGCGTGCCGCAGACTTCCATAAGGTTGATGGCGCGGTCGCCGGCAAGCTCATGAATGCGCTCGATGAGCTCGCGAGCCAGCTTGGAATCGCGAAATGCCGAAAAGTCGATACCGGAGCGCGCCGGCTGTCCGGCCGCCACTAGTATGCCTCGGCCGGGTTGCTGGCCAGTTGGTCTTCTTCGGCCAGTTCGGTCATGGCATTAACGAGCTCGAGCGTTTCTTGCGCTTCCTGCTCGTCGACGATCTGGATGCCAAAGCCGGCGTGTACGAGAATATAGTCGCCTACCTGCGCCGTCGGCACGAGTCTCAGCGACACGGGGCGCTCGATGCCCATCATGTCGACGGTGGCCTTGAGGTCGTCATCGCGTTTGACTACTTTGCCGGGAACGGCAAGGCACATATTGTTCCCCTTTTATACGCTTTGCGCTGGATGGGCGCTTAATAATCCATCAGTTGATGGTAGCGCTCGCGGGGTTCGCGGGCAAACGCGTTACGCCTGTGAGACGGCTGGGCGCGGCGGCGTGCGAGGGCGAGCTACTGTGATGCAATCTGCGCGAGGCGAGCGCGTGCGACTGCCGCCTGACCGTAGGCGATGCAGCCGTCGTTAACGGGCACGGTTTGGGGGACGAGGACAGTAAGGCCTGCGCTTTTGAGCTCGCGGGTGAGGAGTTGAAGCAGAAGTCGGTTCATGAACACGCCGCCCGAGAGCGCGACGGTGTCGATGCCCTCGTGCACGCAGATATCGCTGGCGATGCGCGCCGAGGAGCGCGCGACGGCGACATGGAAGTCGAGTGCGAGCCTGTCGGCGGGCGCTCCGGCTTCAGTTCCTCCCAAAAGTGTCTCAAAGAGTGCTTTCTGATCCAGAACATGGGGGCCGTTCAGCCACGATGGGCCAGATGCGAAATGGCCGGCGTTGTCGTCGGGAAAATGGGCGATTTCGTTGTCGAGCGCGCGCCAGGCGGCAGCCTCAAGTTCGATGGCGGGTTCGCCCTCGTAGGTTGCCTTGTCGCAGATGCCCAGAATTGCTGCCGCGGCATCAAAGAGACGCCCCATGCTGCTGGTACGCGGGCTGTTGATGCCGCGCTCGATCATGGTGGCTGTCACGCTGCGCGTTTGCTCGTCGAGGCTGTCCAAAAGCCGAGCGGCACCTGGGTGCTCGAGCAGACCGAGCTCACTGAGCAGGGCAAAGGCGTTGCGGCGGGCGTCGCGCACGGAGGCCGCCCCGCCGGGGAGCGCCCAGGTGCGCAAATGCGCGGCGCGTTCAAAGCCGCCAAGGCTGGCAACAAGAAACTCGCCGCCCCAAATGGTCCCATCGGTGCCGGCGCCGGTGCCGTCAAAGGCGATGCCAAGGACACGCGCGTCGGTTGTAAGCTGGCCCGCGGCGATGGCCTCGGCCATTACGCTCGCGATATGCGCATGATGGTGCTGCACCTCGACGAGTGGCAGATTGCATTTTCGCGCCTGCTCGCGCGCCCACTGGCCCGATAGATAGCTGGGGTGTACATCGCAGGCCAAGGCGGCGGGCGCCAAATCAAAGAGATCTTCCAAGCGCGTGCGCGCGGCGTTCCAGGCATCGAAGGTCCCGCCGTTTTCAACATCGCCGATATGCTGCGACACAAAACAGGTCGCCTCGCCGTTCGTCCCTTCACGCGTGAGCGCAATCGTGGCCTTTTGTTGCGGCCCGCAGGCGAGTACGCAGGACGGAGCGCCGTCGAGCGCCGGCAACGGCAGCGGCTGGGGTGCATATCCACGAGCGCGGCGAACGGGCATAACGGCGCCGTTCGCCGCGCGTACTACGGAGTCGTCGTAGCGCGAGAGGATTGCGCGGTCGTTACCGAGCAACGCGTCGGCGATGCCGGCGGCAACGAGGTGTTCCCAGGCAAGGTCGTCGTCGGTCTCGATGGGTTCTTCGCTCAGGTTTCCGCTGGTCATGACGAGCGCGTGCATGCCGTGCGACGCGGCAGCTGCAAGCAGAAGATGCTGAAGCGGGGTGTAGGGGAGCATAACGCCAAGCTCGGGCAGGTCGTGCGCGACGGACGGTGCGAGCTCAGGGGCGTCGGGGGAGCCGTAGGCGTCGTTGCCGGTTGCGCGGCGACGCAGCAGCACGATGGGACGAACGCTGCCGGCAAGAAGATTACGCTCAACGCCATCGATGTGACACAGGCGCTCGGCGTCGGCAAGGTCGCGCACCATAACGGCAAGCGGCTTATTGCTGCGACGCTTGCGACGGCGCAGCTCGCGTACCGCTTGTTCGTTGGTGGCATCGCAGGCCAGGTGGAATCCGCCCAGGCCCTTGATGGCGACGATGCCACCGCTGGCCAGCAGCTCAACGCAGCGCTCGATGATAGCGTCGCTGGCCTCGCGTGTGGTGCCGACGGCCGGTGTCGCGGACGAATTCCCGCACGCATCGCCGTTCACAGCCTCGCGCCACGTAATATGCGGCCCGCAATCAAAGCAGGCATCGGGCTGTGCGTGAAAGCGACGGTCGAGTGGATCGGCATACTCTGCGGCGCAGGCGGGGCACATGGGGAAACGGTCCATCGAGGTAGCCGCTCGGTCATAAGGCAGCGATCGGATGATGGTAAAGCGTGGACCGCAGTTAGTGCAGTTGATAAAGGGGTAGTGATAGCGTCGGTCGGCGGGATCGAACAACTCGCGCAGACAATCATCGCAGGTGGCGATATCGGGCGAGATGAGCGTGGTGTGCGCGGTCTGGTCCTGCGAGGCTATGATGCGAAAGCCCCGTTCATTGGCGGTATCCCAACCGCCAGGCTCCAAATCCGCAATATCGACTCGCTCAACGCGAGCCGCCGCGGGCGCATGCTCAGAAAGTGCAGCGACAAATCCGTCAACCGCCTCGGCACAAGCGTGCGCCTCGATATGCACGCCGTCGCCCGCGTTGAGCACCCATCCGCAAATGCCATGCGCCATGGCCTCGCGATACACAAACGGCCGCATGCCAACGCCCTGCACAATGCCCGTTACATGAATATGCACATGCCGCATGCGACACCCCTCATCAAAACCGACCAAATAGGGACAGGTGCGCTACAGCCCCAGGCTCTGCTTGGTGGCGGCGCACGTGAGCTCGCCGTGCTTAACGCCGCGCAGGCCCAGCAGACGGTCGGCTAGTTCGTAGACGCGCTCGCCGCGACCCTTGAGCGCCAGAATCTCCAAGCAGTTGTGGTGATCCAGATGCACGTGCATGGTCGATACGATCTCGTCGGTGTAGTCGTGCTGCACTTCGTCCAGACGGCGCGTCAGGTCGCCGGTATGGTGGTCGTAGATCATGGTGAGCGACCCGATAACATGCTCATCGGGCGTGCGCATCTGCTCCTTGGCGATCGAGGCGCGAATCAGGTCGCGCACGGCCTCGGAGCGGTTGGCCACGTCGCCGCGGCGCGCGATCTGTTCGTCAAAACGGCGCAGCAGGTCGTCCGGTGCGGTAACCGAAAAACGGACCAGCTCGGAGCCGGAACCACTACAGTGGCAGCCCGCGTCACCGTCCGCCCCGTGCGGATGCTCGTGCTCGTACCCGCAGCCGTGCTCGTGTTCGGCCACGTTACACCAGCTTCACGGAGCCGACGGAGTTGTGGTCGGCCTCGATGGCCTCTTCGTAGCCCTCGAGTGCGTCGTGGGCCTCGTGCAGCGCGGCCATGGCTGCCTCGAGCTTGGCGCCGATGCGCTCCATGTCAAAATTCTCGGTCGCATGCAGCAGCTGATGACTCCACTCGTGAGCGAGCTCGATGGTGTCGTCGACCTGCTTGACGCTCATGGCAAGCTGGCTCATGTTCATTCCAACATCATGCATGGGAAATCTCCTTTTGTATGGGGCAGTTCAGTGGTTCAGATTTTACTACGCCCACTCTGTGCGCAGCTGCATAAGAAAACGGGTGCGAGTCTGTGCGACTCGCACCCGTTCACTGGGGGCTGTTTGTAACTACCATACTATCCGTGGTCGCACGCGCCGCACCCGGCAGTCCGGCGAGCGGTGCAAAACCGCTCATGGACGGCGGGTAAGTAACAAGCGTATTACAGATGCTTCTCCAGCAGCGCCTGCAGCCTCGCCTTGGGCAGAGCGCCAACCGAGCGGTCAATCTCCTCGCCGTTCTTAAACACAATCAGCGTGGGGATGCTCATGACGCCATACTTCATGGCCAGGTCCTGGTTATCATCGACGTTGCATTTGGCAACGGCAAGCTTGCCCGCCAGCTCATCGGCAACCTCGTCAACGATGGGCGAGAGCGATCGGCAGGGCCCGCACCACGGTGCCCAAAAATCGACCAGCACGGGCAGGCTGCCGTTAACGATGGAATCGAAGTTCTCGGGGGTAATCTGCTTAATGTCAGCCATGGTGACCTCCATAATGTGACGCGGCTCAGCCGCGTAAAACTCAGTACGACCGTGCTTATACCCAGCGGCCCGCAAAGCAACCACTCGCGGGCGGCTCTTTTATCAAAAGCGCCGCAAAACCCCTTTCTTCAGATATGGGGATATAAGGCGCATCGGCGTCAGCCGATATACATATACGGCTGCAAGTGGTATACTGTTTTCATGGATAGATACAGGAGCAACGACAACATAGTCTGGGACTGCGACTACCATGTGGTCTTCTGCCCGAAATACCGCAGGAAGGTGCTCGTGGACGGCATCGGCTCCCGCTTCGAGGAGATCGCGCACGAGGTCGCGGAGGAACTCGATTTCGAGATAAGGGAAATCAAGGTCATGCCCGACCGCGTGCACATGCTCGTCTCAGTCGACCCCCAGTTCGGCATCCACCGGGCCGTGAAGCGCATCAAGGGCAGGACCAGCCACGACCTGCGCGCCGAGTTCCCGCAGCTGAAGCGCAAGCTGCCGACGCTCTGGACGAACAGCTACTTCGTCTCGACCGTCGGCGGGGCGACGCCCGAGGCCGTCAGGCAGTATATCGAGGACCAGAGGAACGCGTGAGGGCCATGGACAAGACCTTCGAGTACCGCATATACCCGAGCGCCGAGCAGGAGGCCCTCCTGCAGAAGACCTTCGGCTGCTGCCGCTGGGTCTACAACAGGGTGCTGGCGATGAGGCGGGACGAGTACGCGCGGACGGGCAAATCGAGGCACATCAACTCCTACATCACCCAGATCCCCGCCTGGAAGAGGGCGGACGCGCCGTGGCTCTCCGAGGTGGACTCCATGGCACTGCAGCAGTCCCTGCGCGACCTGGACAAGGCATTTAAGAACTTCTTCCGCGCACCAGGCAAGGTGGGCTTTCCGAAGTTCAAGTCCAAACGCGCGGGGAGGAAGAGCTACCGCACGAACGGCGTCGGGATAATCGACGCCAGGCACGTGAGGCTGCCAAAGCTGGGGACCGTCAGGGCGCGGGTGAGCCGTCCCGTGGAGGGGCGCGTCCTGTCCGCGACGGTCAAGCAGGTGCCGAGCGGCAAGTACTACGTGGCGATATGCTGCGCGGACGTCCCCGCCACGGACGCGCCGGCCCCGACCGTCGGGTTCCTGGGAGTCGATGCGGGAATACACGACATAGCCACCTGCTCCACGGGGGAGCGCCTGCCTAACCCCAAAAACCTGCAAAGGAGCGAGAGGAGGCTGGCGCGGGAGCAGCGGCGGCTCTCGCGCAAGCGGAAGGGCTCCGCAAATCGCGCCAGGCAGCGTGTCAGGGTCGCGCGGGCGCACGAGAAGGTTGCCAACCGGCGGAAGGACGCCCTGCACAAGTTCACGACGCATGCGGTGGGAGAAAGCCAAAACATCGCGGTCGAGGACCTGAACGTCAGGGGCATGCAGAGGAACCGCCGCCTCGCCAAGGCCGTGGGCGATGCCGCCATGTCGGAGCTGGCGCGCCAGCTCGAGTACAAATGCGCATGGTCGGGGCGCGGCTTCGTAAGGGTGGGCAGGTTCTATCCGTCCAGCAAGACGTGTTCCGCATGCGGTTACGTCTACAGGGGACTGACGCTGGCCGAACGGGTATGGGACTGCCCCGCGTGCGGCATGCGTCACGACCGCGACCTGAACGCCGCCGTCAACATCGCCCGCGAGGGAAGGAGAATCCTGGAAGGTACCGCAGGGCATGCGGGAACCGCGGCAGACGCCGCAAACGCTTGTGGAGAGGGCGTAAGACCTACGGCTGCATGCGCAGTCTAGGCAATTCTCGGTGAAGCAAGAATCCCCTGGCTTTAGCCATGGGGAGTGTCAAATAATGGTGGGCACGCAAACGATTGGAGAGCGCATACCTATGTCACAAAGCCAGAAAAAAGAAGCCATCGCCCAGGCGGCCGAGCAGGAGCTCGCATCGCTTGCGGGTCGTGGCGTGCGCATCGCAGGCAACGCGTGCTCGCCGATTGTGCTGGTAAAAGGCGATTTGGATGAGGCCGAGCGCTCGGGCGGCGAGCTTGCCGCAGGCGCGGATGGCGCGGCGCTGCGTAAGGCGCTCGGGGCCATCGGTTATGCGCCCGAGGATTTTTGCGTGCTGGCAAGCGTCGCCGGTGCGGGCGACGGAACGGTGGCGGTGGGCCATGCCCTGCCGTGCGAGCTGTTCCGCGAGGCGCTCGAGGCGCTGGACCCCGAGGCGGTGCTGTTGCTGGATGATCGTGCGGCCGATACCATGCGCGAGACCTATGCCGATATGCTCGTGGCGATCGATGACTTCGACACCGCCATGCTCAAGCCCGGCTTGATCGCCCATGTGCAGGGTCGCCGCGTGCTCGCGCTCGACGGTTTTGAGGCGGCGCTCACTGACAAAGCCGCCAAGCAGCGCATGTGGGCATACATCAAGCAGCTGACCCCGGCGGCCGCTCCGCTGTAGCGGATTGGCGCCGGTAAGGCGGCCCTGACGGGTCGAGCGCGGCGCCGGCTTATCGCGTCCCTACATCACAGCGCGCAGCTCAAACCGATCGCCGTTAATGCGGAACTGACAGTTGCCGTTCATGCGCTCCACGGCAAGTTTGATGCTCCTGGTGCCAAAGCCGTGGCCCGCATGCCGGGTCACGGGCATGCCGTCGACCATGCGCGGCGCGCGGTCAAACGTGTTGGAAACTAACAGCAGCAGCTGGCCGTCCTCTAATCGCAGGTCAAAGTCGACGAATCGCTTTCCTTGGGGTGCGGCGCTTGCGGCGGTGATAGCGTTTTCCAAGGCATTTGAGAGCACACTAAACAGGTCGGCGTCACCTACGTGGATGGTTTCGGGTACGGAGGCGCGCAGGTTGGCGGTAATGCCGTTTCTATTGATATCCGAGTTAAATGACGAAAGCGCAATGTTTACGGTCTCGTTGGCACAGAAGCGGCGTACGGCGGTTCGGTCGCCGGCTTCGCAGAGTTCGTCGATGCGTTTGAGCGCCTCGTCGGTGTGGCCCTCCTCAATTAAAGCGGCCAGGCCGCGTAGGAAGTGGCGCATATCGTGGCGAAGAATCGACAGCTCGCGCCCAGATTGACGCCAAGCCTCGAGCTCTTTGATGGCGGCGCTGTCGCGGGTTTCGAGCATCCAACGCTCTCGCTCGGCGGTTTCCTTTTCTTCGTATTCGCGCAGGTAAACGGCAAGAAACATAAGATAGAAGGCACAGAGCGCAAATGCCAAAAACTCAACCGTCACCACCGAGCCCGAGTGGAACAGCGTGGTATAGACGTTGGTGGCGTAGTCAAAGATGTAATAGACGAGCGGCAGGATTAAAAGGATGCCCAGCTCGGTGGTGCTTTTAATCGCCAAGCGCGGACCGATGTCGCCGGCCCAATGCAACAGGACGGCAAAGACGGCGAGTGTGGTCGCGATGCGCGCCAGATAGTACGCGATCTGAGAATCGGTTGCGGCAAATGCGGCGATGCCCATCCAATTGCTGAACTGGCAGCTCAGATAGGCACTCGTAATGCCGAGCACGGCAAGCAGCGGGCTCAGGCGGTAGCGCGCGCACAAATAGATGACGAGCGGCAGATGCACGACGAGCGGATATACCTGGCGGGCGAAAAGCTCGCCGCCGACGGCATTGGCGAGGCCAAATGCGCATCCAGTTACGGCACCGACCAGCACCAGTTCAAGCGCATGACGCCGGTTGATCTCGATACCGCACAGCGCCGCCGAGGCAAAGACGCCAAAGAGTAGCGTTGTGGCGTGGTGGATTGCCCAAAGGACCATTTCGACCGAGGAGATCATCAGCGCCTCCCGCCCTCAAAGCGCACCGCAAAGTAGGCGTCTTGGAACCCCTGTTTGCTGCTACGCGACAGCGGAATGCACACGCCGGAGCGCATGACGATGTCCGTGCGATCGAAGTGGTCGATGTTGCGCAAGTTGACCTGGTAGCTACGGTGGCATTTAAAGAAGGTGGCATTTTGCGCCAAACGGTCCTCGACGCTGTGGAACGACTCGAGTGCCTCGATATCGCGTCCGTCGCGCAGGTGGAAGACCACGTGCTTGTTGCGCGCCTCGGCATATTCGATGTCGGACAGGCGCAGGGCGTGGTAGCCAAAGGACGTTTTGATCACGAGCTCGTCGGTTGCCGCCGGGCGCATGCTCGAAAGTTCGTCGAGTAACTGCGCCAGGCGTTCGTAAGTCACGGGCTTGAGCAGATAGTCGAAGGCGCGGACCTCGTAGGACTCCAGTGCAAACTCGGGCGACGAGGTAAGGAACACCAGGCGCACGGCGGTGTCGGCCTGGCGCAATTCGCGTGCGGTGTCCATGCCGTTGACGAGCGGCATGATCATGTCGAGCAGGATGATGTCGGCGCGCGACGCGGCATGGCGCGCCAGCAGGTCCTCGCCGCGCGTAACGAGCGCAACATCGACCGCCGTGCCCTTCTCGGTCGACCAACGGTCGATCATCCGGTGCAGTCTATCTAGAAAAGCGACGTCATCGTCGCAGGCAATAATCTTGAGCATTCTGGGCCCCCTTAGTAGTTCGATTTTGCCACATTGGGCGCGTGCCGCTCGCGGGGGAGCGCCCGTTCGTGCCTCATGGTGCGCAACTCGCGCCGAGCGGTATTGCAGTGGCGAAAGATGCCTCCTGCGCTATCGAGAGCTCGGCTATCCTCAGCTTGCCAGTTCGAAAATGGACCTGCCGCATGATTGAATCTTTATTTCAACTTTACACCTAGGTTTACAGCTGTCTTGTCAGCTGTAAACCTAGGTGTCATACTAAAGCCCCAAGATTCGCCAAAAGAGAGGGGCCTTGATGGCACAGAGCGCGAACATGGATGCATCGGAGCTTGCACGCGACATTGCGGCCGGCCTGGCATCGGCAACGACGGCAACGGAGCGCGCGGCATTGGTGCCCGCAGAGCTCGTCGAGGCCATTCAGCAACTTAAAACCCAACGCGACGCGGTGATCCTGGCACACTATTACGTGGCACCCGAGGTCCAGGCTGTGGCCGATTACGTCGGCGACAGCTTCTACCTGGCTAAGCTCGCCAAGAGCCTGCCGCAGCAGACCATCGTGCTGTGCGGCGTGGAGTTTATGGGCGAGAGCGCCAAGCTGCTCAACCCCACCAAGACCGTGCTGCTGCCCGAGCCGGGCGCGGACTGCCCCATGGCTCATATGGTCAAGCGCGAGACGGTCGACGCGGTGCGCGCCGAGTACGGCGACGACCTGGCCGTGGTCTGCTACGTCAACTCCACGGTCGAGATCAAGAGCTGGAGCGACGTGTGCGTCACCAGCTCCAACGCCGTCAAGATCGTGTCCGAGCTGCCGCAGCAGCATATCCTGTTCATTCCCGACCAAAACCTCGGCCGCTTCGTAGCCGAGCAGGTGCCGCAAAAGCACGTCATTCTCAACAACGGCTACTGCCCGCGCCATCACATCATCACCGTCGAGCAGATTGTCGACGCGACGGAGGCCCACCCCGACGCGCTCGTGCTGGCGCATCCTGAGTGCAAGGCCGACGTCCTTGCCGAGGCCGACTACATCGGCTCCACCGCCGGCATCATCAAGTATGCCGAGGAGTCCGACGCGAGCGAGTTTATTATCGTGACGGTCCGCGGCGTGCTCTACGAGCTCGAGCGCCGCTGCCAGGGCACCGGCAAGAAGTTCTACTTCCCCGCGGTGCAGCCCACCTGCGTCAACATGGATCTCATCACGCTCGAAAAGCTCGTGCACTGCCTGGAGACAGGCGAGGGCGAGGTGCAGATCGGCGTGTCGGGCGAGGCTGCCGATCAGGCCAAGCTCACGCTCGACCGCATGCTCGAGTACGCAGCGCGTTAGAACAATGTGGCATGAGGGACGGTCCCTTATGTCACATTCAAGGGAGAGGATTCCTGTGGAAACCAAACAATACCCCGATATGGAGTGCGACGTTGTCATTGCCGGTTGCGGCGTGGCGGGCCTGTACGCGGCCCTCAATCTGCCGACGAGCACGCGCGTGATCATGCTCTCCAAGGGCGCTGTCGACGAGTGCGACTCGATGCTTGCGCAGGGCGGTATCTGCGTGCTGCCCGAAGGCTCAGATTACGATGCCTTCTTTGAGGACACCATGCACGCCGGCCACTACGAGAACCGCCGCGAGAGCGTCGACATCATGATTCGCTCGAGCCGCTCGGTCATCAACGACCTGCTGGCGATAGGCGTGGATTTTGAGCGCAAGGCCGACGGCAGCCTCGACTTTACCCGCGAGGGCGCGCACAGCCGTCCGCGTATTGCCTTCCATGCCGACATTACGGGCAAGGAGATCACGACCAAGCTGCTCCAGGCCGTTCACAAGCTGGATAACGTGCAGATTTTGGAGCACGTGGCCATGACCGACATCCTGACGGGCGAGCGTGACGGCGCCACGGTGTGCACCGGCGCCGTCGCCGTTCCCGTGGACGAGGACAGCTCTGTTCGTCCCGCCGACGAGCTGGCAAATGCCGCCGAGGGCGTGCATGCCGGCGAGCCGTTTAAGATCCATGCCCGCCACACGCTGTGGGCTACGGGCGGTATCGGCGGCGTATACGACCATTCGACCAACTACCCGCAGCTCACGGGCGATGCCTGCTACATTGCTCAGGAGCATGGCATTAAGATGGAGCACCTGGACTACGTGCAGATTCACCCCACGGGGCTGTTCTCGCCGCAGCCGGGCCGCACCTTCCTGATCAGCGAGAGCTGCCGCGGCGAGGGCGCGATTTTGCTCAACGCCGCCGGCGAGCGCTTTACCGATGAGCTTCAGCCGCGCGATGTGGTCGCCGCCGCCATTCGCGAGCAGATGAAGCAGGACGGTACCGAGCACGAGTGGCTGAGCTTTGCCCCCGTCGAGCGCGACGTGGTGACCGGGCACTTTGCCAACATTCGCGCACGTTGCCTGGAGGACGGTCGCGACATCTTGGACGAGCCCATCCCCGTTACGCCCACGCAGCACTACTTTATGGGCGGCGTGTGGGTCGACAAGGACGGCCGCACCTCGATGCCCGAGCTCTACGCCGCGGGCGAGACAGCCTGCAACGGCGTTCACGGCAAGAACCGCCTTGCATCAAACAGCCTGCTCGAAGCGCTGGTCTGGGGTCGTCGCGCCGCTTGGCGTATGCGCACCGGCGAGTCGCTTGCCGTGGAGCAGACGGGCGAGCCCGCGCTCGATGGGCACCATCGCGCTCTGAGTTCCGATAACCTTGCAATCGATGATCTGGCCCGTGCCGCCAGCACGCAGGCCGTGGAGGAGTAGACCATGAATCCCATTACCATGAAGCTCGTCGTCGATGATCTGATCCTGCAGGCCCTGCGCGAGGACATTACGTTTGAGGACGTGAGCACGGCGAGCGTGTGCCCCACGGCGCGTCCCGCCACGGTGGAGCTCATCGCCAAGGCCGATGGCATCATCGCCGGCCTGGACGTGTTCGCTCGCACCTTTGAGCTGCTGGATCCGCAGAGCTCAGTGCTGTTTGATGTCGTCGATGGCGATGAGGTGCACGCCGGCGACCACGTGGGCCAGGTGCGCGGCGACGCGCGCGTGCTGCTTTCGGGCGAGCGCGTGGCGCTCAACTATCTACAGCGTATGAGCGGTATCGCCACCTACACGCACAACATGGCAGCGGCGCTCGAGGGTACCAAGACCGTGCTCGTCGATACGCGCAAGACCACGCCGGGCATGCGCGTCTTTGAGAAGGCCGCGGTCGAGATCGGCGGCGGCAGCAACCACCGTTACAACCTGTCGACGGCTGTCATGCTCAAGGACAACCACATCGACGCCGCCGGTGGCGTGGCACGCGCGATTGAGATGGCGCGCGCCCATGCGTCGTTTACCACGACGGTCGAGATTGAGTGCGAGAACCTGGACATGGTGCGCGAGGCCGTGGAGGCCGGCGCCGACATCATCATGTTCGACAACATGACCCATGACGACATGACCGCCGCGATTGAGCTTATCGCCGGTCGCGCCAAGACCGAGTGCTCGGGCAACGTGGACGCCAGCAATATCCGCGCGCTCGCCGACCTGGGCGTTGACTTCATTAGCTCGGGGGCGCTGACGCACTCTGCGCCGATTCTCGACCTCTCGCTTAAGCACCTTCGTCTGTTGGACGGTAAATAATGGACGCCCGCGAGCGTCGCCGTGCCATCATGGGCGTGCTCGAGGAAGCCAAGGAGCCCGTTTCGGGCAGCGCACTTGCCCGTGAGGTTGGCGTGAGCCGCCAGATTGTCGTTCAGGATATTGCCCTGTTACGTGCCGATGGGCACGATATCGTGGCGACCAACCGTGGTTATGTGCTGCAGGAGGCCCCCAGCAGCCCCGCCGTGCCCACGCGCCTGGTCAAGGTTCGCCACGGCGTGGAGCAGGCGGGCGATGAGCTCACGAGTATCGTCGACGCCGGAGGCGCCGTGCTCAACGTGATCGTCAATCACCGCGTGTACGGTAAGATCACGGCCGACCTGGACATCCGCAATCGTCGCGATGTTGAGCGCTACCTGCACGATATCGAGAGCGGCAAGAGCTTCCCACTGCTGACGGTGACCAGCGGCTACCACTTCCATCGCATCGCGGCGGAAGACGAGCAAACCCTCGACGAGATCGAGGCTATGCTCAAGGAGAAAGGCTACTTGGCAGACCTGATGCCCTACGAAGACGATTTGTCCTAGACGACGCCGCATCTATAAGTTGCGGTGAAATAGTTCCTAAAATCGGCATCCAAGCCATAAAACAGGTACTATTCCACCGCAACTGCCAAGGGTCCCGCTCCAAATTAGCTGCCCATACAAGCAAAAGGAGGCCTCCGCGGCGATGCGGAGGCCTCCTTTTTTGTGCACGGTGTACTTTTGAGTGCGCAAGTGGGGGAGTTGTTACTCCTCGACGATCTCGGTGATCGCGCCGGCGGGGCAAGCGTCCTGGCAAGCGCCACAGGCGACGCAGGAGTCCTCGTCAGCGACGGTAGCGACGTCCTGGAGCTCCAGAACGCCAGCGGGGCAGGAGTCGACGCAAACGCCACAAGCGATGCACTCGTCGGCATCAATTACGGGATGAGCCATGGTAGTTTCCTCTCTGTTGACCGACGCTACAGGCGATGCGCGCCGGTTTGATTCGGGCAAAAACATACCACGGGAGCGACCGTTTGCAATACCCTCTGACCGGCATCTTCATACCGTTCGCCGAGTATGCCAAGGTTTACTAAAAAACACGCAGGTGGGGCCGTTGAGCTGCGTAAATGTTAGCTAAAGGTGACTTGAAATATGGGGCGATTGAGCGTGCTTGCGGAAACCGCATCCCATTATTTTGTCGAAAAACGGGTTGCAGTTTCCGGTTAGGCCCGCTAGCGGAAAATGCGAGCCGGTATCAGCTCTCAAAACGGGATACGGTTTCCGGTTGAGCCTTCAGACGGAAACTGCGACCCGGAATCCACGCTCAAACCGGGATGAGCTTTCCGCAAGACGGCCCCAGGCACCCCCGGACGCAAACCTCAGCCATCTCTACATAGATCTCGATAGATTTGCCGAGAACTCAATCAGCGCATCTACCTGTGGATTTAAGAACCTAAACTCTCAACAATAAGAAATCTTATATGAATTGACTTAGATTTTGTATATTCCAGCCCATAAGGGGATACACTACATCCTGAAAGACAAGCCGAAGCGCCGCGCGACAGACCGTCGAGGCGGCGCGAACGCACAAGAGAGAGGGAATTTCTAATGAGTAAGATTCTTGGTATCGACCTTGGTACTACTAACTCCGCTATGGCCGTTCTCGAGGGCGGTTCTCCGACCATTATCGTGAACGCCGAGGGCGACCGCACCACCCCGTCCGTTGTCGGCTTCCGTGCCGACGGCGACCGCGTCGTGGGTAAGGCCGCTAAGAACCAGGCTGTCACCAACCCCAAGAACACCGTGTTCTCCATCAAGCGCTTCATGGGCCGCAAGTACTCCGAGTGCACCTCCGAGCTCAAGACCGTGCCGTATGAGGTCAAGGAGGGCCAGGGCGGCCGTGCCGTCGTCAACATCGAGGGCAAGGATTACACCGCCGAGCAGGTGAGCGCCATGGTGCTCGCCAAGATGAAGGCCGATGCCGAGAAGTATCTGGGCGAGACCGTCACCGACGCCGTCATCACCGTCCCGGCCTACTTCAACGACGCCCAGCGTCAGGCCACCAAGGACGCCGGTAAGATCGCCGGCCTCAACGTCAAGCGTATCGTCAACGAGCCGACCGCTGCTGCCCTGGCCTATGGCCTGGACAAGCAGGGCTCCGACCAGCGCATCCTGGTCTTCGACCTGGGCGGCGGCACCTTCGACGTCTCTATCCTCGACCTCGCCGACGGCGTGTTTGAGGTTCTGTCCACCTCGGGCGACAACCACCTGGGCGGCGACGACTGGGATCAGCGCGTCATCGACTGGATGGCCGACAAGTTCCAGCAGGAGAACGGCGTCGACCTGCGTCAGGACCCCATGGCCCTGCAGCGTCTGAAGGAGGCCGCCGAGAACGCCAAGAAGGAGCTCTCCGCAGCCCAGCAGTCCACCATCAACCTGCCGTTCATCACCATGAACCAGTCCGGCCCGCTGCACCTCAACTACACGCTGACCCGCGCCGAGTTCGAGAAGATTACCCGCGACCTGCTCGAGCGCTGCAAGCAGCCTGTTACCAACGCCCTGCGCGACGCTAAGCTCAAGCTCTCCGACCTGACCGAGGTCATCCTCGTCGGCGGCTCCACCCGTATGCCCGCTGTTCAGGACCTGGTCAAGACCATGACCGGCAAGCAGCCCAACATGTCCGTGAACCCCGACGAGGTCGTTGCCGACGGCGCTGCCGTTCAGGGCGGCGTGCTCACCGGTGATGTTGAGGGCATCCTGCTGCTCGACGTGACCCCGCTGTCGCTGGGCGTCGAGACCATGGGCGGCATCATGACCAAGATGATCGACCGCAACACCACGATCCCGACCTCCAAGACCGAGGTCTACTCCACCGCTGCCGACAACCAGACCAGCGTCGAGATCAACGTGCTCCAGGGCGAGCGCGAGCTTGCCCGCGACAACAAGTCGCTCGGTAAGTTCCAGCTGACCGGCATCCCGGCTGCCCGCCGCGGCGTGCCGCAGATCGAGGTCACTTTCGACATCGACGCCAACGGCATCGTCAAGGTCTCCGCTAAGGACAAGGGCACCGGCAAGGAGCAGCAGATCACCATTTCCGGCTCCACCGCTCTGTCCGACGACGAAGTCGATCGTATGGTCAAGGACGCCGAGGCTCATGCCGAGGAGGACAAGAAGCAGAAGGAAGAGGTCGAGGTCCGCAACCAGACCGACAGCCTGTGCTACTCCACCGAGCAGACCCTCAACGAGCTGGGCGACAAGGTTTCCGCCGACGTGAAGTCCAAGGCCGAGGCCGCTATCGCCGACGCCAAGAAGGCGCTCGAGGGCTCTGACGTCGAAGCCATCAAGGCCGCCGGCGAGTCCCTGCAGTCCGTGGCCTACGAGCTGGCCCAGGTTGTCTACGCCGACGCTCAGCAGCAGACCGACGGTGCCGCCGGTGCCCAGCCTGCCGACGATGACGTTGTCGACGCCGACTACGAGGTTGTGGACGACGAGGACAAGTAATCATGTCCGCCCGTAAAGCTCGCACGGAGGCGGCTGCCGCTGGCGCCGCCCCCGTTGACTCTGAGGAGAAGGACGTGAAGATTCCCGTAGAGGCCGTCGACGATACCGAGGCCAACGAGGCCGAGGCCGCCGAGGCTGCCGAGAACCAGGTAGAGGATTCCAACAAGGAGGCGACGATGACCGAGGACGAGATGGTGGAAGCCGCTATCCGCGCCGGTGAGGAAGCCGCCGACAACGACTTTAAGCTCAAGTTCGAGCAGGCCCAAAAGGAGCTCGCCGACGTGCGCAATGAGCTCGATGCTGCGGCAGAGGCTCAGAAGGCCGCCGAGGACAAGGCAAAGGACGCCACCGAGCGCACCGCCCGTCTGCAGGCCGACTGGGAGAACTTCCGTCGCCGCACCGCCAACGAGCGCATTGCCGAGCGCGAGCGCGCGACCGAGAAACTCGTCACCGCGCTGCTGCCGGTGGTCGACGATATCGAGCGTGCGATCGACCATGCCCGCAGCCAGGAGCTTGCCGACGACTTTAAGCAGTTCGTCGACGGCGTCGACGCGGTGCATGCCAAGCTGCTCGATGTGTTTGCGCACGAGGGCGTTGAGCCCATCGACCCCAAGGGCGAGGCGTTCGATCCGCTCGAGCACCAGGCCGTGGGTCGCGTCGAGGACGCGTCGCAGTACGACGAGACCGTCAACGACGTGTACCAGAAGGGCTACCGCATGGCGGATCGCATCCTGCGTTCCGCGATGGTGACGGTGACCTACGGCGGCGAGAAACGCCCCGCACCGGAGCCCGAAGCGGCGCCCGAGGATGCTGCGGCCGATACGGCCGAGAGCACCGAGGAGTAATTGAGAAGGGCCCCGGGGCAACACCCGGGGCCCTTTCTGGCCTAGTGCCATATGAAAGCATGAGCCGCCGCCCGCTGGGCGGCGGATGAAACAGGAGAGGAGCTACGATGGCTGCAGGCAAAACCTTCTATGACATCCTGGGCGTATCCAAGAGCGCCTCCGACAAAGAGATCAAGAGCGCGTTCCGTAAGCTCGCGCAAAAATATCACCCCGATGCCGGCGGCGACGAGGCCAAGTTTAAGGAGATTAGCGAGGCCTACGAGACGCTTTCGGACGAGAAGAAGCGCAAAGAGTACGACCAGATGCTCATGTTCGGCGGCATGCCGGGCGCGGGCGGCGCGTATGGCGGCGGCTACGGCGCCGGTGCTGGCGCGAGCGGCTGGGGCGATATCTTCGACAGCATCTTTAGCGGCAACGGCGCCTGGGGCAGCGATTGGGGCTCGGGCTTTGCCGGGGCTGCGGGCGCTGCCGGTGCCGGCGCGGGTCGCAGCCGCGCTCGCAAGGGCGGCGACCTGTCGCTGACCGTCGATGTGACGGCCGAGGACGCGTTTCGCGGTGTGACGCACAAGGTCACCTACCGCATTCCCTCGACGGGCGAGCAGCAGACCATTACGGTCTCGGTGCCTGCGGGCGCGGTCGACGGCGGCAAGCTGCGCTACAAGCGTCGCGGCGAGTATGGCGTTGCCGGCGGCGAGCGCGGCGACCTGGTCGTGACCACGCACGTGGAGGAACATCCGCTGTTTAAGCGCAAAGGTGCCGACGTGACCATGGAGGTGCCGGTCTCGGTCTATGAGGCGGCGCTCGGCTGCACGGTGGACGTGCCGACGCCCGGCGGTGCGACGGTCCGTTTGAAGGTGCCCGCGGGTACCCAGACGGGCAAGAAGTTCCGCTTTAAGGAGATGGGCGCGCCCGACGTTAAGCACCGTGGCCGCACCGGTGCGCTGCTCGTCGAGATCAAGGTACAGGTCCCCACGAACCTGTCCGACGACGAGCGCGATGCCATGACCAAGCTGCGCGAGACCGACACACGCGACTACCGCGAGAAGGTCAATCGTTACAAGGCGACGTACTAGGGCGGTCATGGCGCACGCCCGCGCCCGCGGGCTTATGATGGACGATAACGAGACGGAAAGGGGTCAGGTAGCATGGCCGAGGACAATAGGAACAAACCGCTGTACATGATCAGCGTGGCGGCCGAGCTGACCGGCATGCATCCGCAGACTCTGCGCGTCTACGAGTCCAAGGGCCTGGTGAACCCCCAGCGCTCGGGCGGCAACACGCGCCTGTATTCGCGTGCCGATATCGAGCGCCTGGAGCTCATCAACCAGCTCACCGACGAGGGCATCAACCTCGCCGGCGTGGTGCGCATTCTCGATATGAAGGAGCGTGCCGAGGAGCGCGAGCGCGAGAATGAAAAGCTCCGTGCTCGCGTGCGCCAGCTCGAGGACGAGTTGCACGAGTACAAGATGCAGAAGAAGATCACCGCCCTGGCCCCGCGCGACGGCTCGGTTAACCCCGAACAGGTCATGCGCAAACTTTTGGGCGCAGGCGGGGATCTGTAGGTTACGCCGTTCTGCCGAACGGCGTAACGGCTCGACGCTGTGCGACGTCCAGAGCGACAATTTGTCATTCAAAAGGCAAGGCATGACCAGAAGGTCTATGCCTTGCCTTTTTCATGCCAACTTGTTCGCTCTGGACGTCGCTCGCTGTCCGTCCTCTACCTGCGGCGTTGCCTTGCTCCGGATGCGGTAGTCGTTGGTAGTCATTGGGGACGTTCTGAAATGACTAGTCGAAAGGGACACTCTTGCGGTAAATCTGCAGGCCCTCGCCGAACTCGTCCTGTGCTTTACCGAGATAAAGTGAACGTGTAGATTCGTAACCCACTCGCAACCGTTCTATGGCACGATATTGAACGAATGTATGCTATGCGCCCAAATCTCTTGGGCAGAGTGGGAGACAGTATGGTCAAGCTGTACGAGGACGGCATCTACCTGCGTAACGGCAGCGAGGTTGTGCCTGCGGCCGAGGCTGCCGAGCGCGGTATTAAGCAGACGCCCGAGGATGCCAAGCGTGGCACCATTGCGTATTCGATCCTTCAGGCACACAACACGTCCGGCGACCCCGATGCGCTCAAGATTCGCTTCGATGCCATGGCGAGCCACGACATCACCTTTGTCGGCATCATCCAGACGGCGCGCGCCTCGGGCATGGAGCAGTTCCCGCTGCCCTACGTGCTCACCAACTGCCATAACTCGCTGTGCGCCGTGGGCGGCACCATCAACGAGGACGACCACGTCTTCGGTCTCTCGGCGGCCAAAAAGTACGGCGGCATCTTCGTTCCGCCCCATATCGCGGTCATCCATTCCTTTATGCGTGAGAACTTCGCGGGCTGCGGCAAGATGATCCTGGGTTCCGACTCGCACACCCGCTATGGTGCCCTGGGTACCATGGCCGTGGGCGAGGGCGGCGGCGAGCTGGCAAAGCAGCTGCTGCGCGACACCTACGATGTCGCCTATCCCGGCGTCGTCGCCATCTACCTCACGGGTTCCCCGCGCCCCGGCGTCGGCCCGCACGACGTGGCGCTTGCCATCATCCGCGCCGTCTTTGCCAAGGGCTACGTCAAGAACAAGGTCATGGAGTTCGTGGGCCCCGGCATCGCGAGCATGACGACTGACTATCGCAACGGCGTCGACGTCATGACCACCGAGACCACCTGCCTGTCGAGCATCTGGGCAACCGACGAGGACACGCACGCGTTTTTGACCATGCACGGCCGCGGCGACGACTACCGCGAGCTCAAGCCCGCCGATGTCGCCTACTACGACGGCTGCGTCGAGGTCGACCTGTCGAGCATCAAGCCCATGATCGCGCTGCCGTTCCATCCTTCCAACGGCTTTGAGATCGACGAGCTCAACGAGAATCTCGAGGACATCCTTCACGAGGTGGAGCTCGAGGCCGCCAAGATCGGCGAGGGCAAGACGCACTTTAGCCTGCTCGACAAGATCGTCGACGGCAAGCTGCACGTGCAGCAGGGCGTTATCGCCGGCTGCTCGGGCGGCAACTACGACTCCGTGGTCCAGGCTGCCCGCGTGCTCAAGGGCGCCAACACCGGCTGCGGCGAGTTCTCGCTGTCGGTCTATCCCACGAGCCAGCCCGTGGCGCTCGAGCTTACACGCCGCGGCTATATCTACGACCTTATGGAGGCCGGCGCGATCGTGCGCACGGCATTCTGCGGCCCGTGCTTTGGCGCCGGCGACACGCCTGCCAACAACGGCCTGTCCATTCGCCACACCACGCGCAACTTCCCCAACCGCGAGGGTTCCAAGCCGGGCAACGGTCAGCTGAGCGCCGTGGCCCTGATGGACGCCCGCTCCATTGCGGCGACGGCTGCCAACGGCGGCGTCCTGACGCCGGCGACCGACCTGCCCGAGGAGATTTGGGACGAGGCCTGCGAGTACACCTTTGACGACGCGCCGTACAAGAAGCGCGTGTACTGGGGCTTTGGCAAGGCTGAGCCGGCCGACGAGCTGGTCGAGGGCCCCAACATCAAGCCGTGGCCCGCGATGGAGCCTCTCGGCGACGACATCCTGCTCAAGGTGTGCTCCAAGATCATGGACCCGGTCACTACGACCGACGAGCTCATTCCCTCGGGCGAGACGAGCTCCTTCCGCTCCAACCCGCTGGGTCTGGCCGAGTTTACGCTCAGCCGTCGCGACCCTGCCTACGTGGGCCGCTCCAAGGAGGTCGACGCGGTGGAAAAGCGCCGCGTTGCCTGCGAGGCAGCGGGCGACCTGGTGGCACTCGATGCCGAGCTTGCCAGCGTGTTTGAGGCGCTGACCGGCGCGGGTGTCGCGGCCGATGCCAAGGCGACTGAGTACGGCTCCATGCTCTATGCCAAGAAGCCCGGTGACGGTTCCGCCCGCGAGCAGGCCGCGAGCTGCCAGCGCGTAATTGGCGGCCTGGCCAACATCGTCCACGAGTACGCCACCAAGCGCTATCGCTCCAACGTGATGAACTGGGGCATGGTGCCCTTCCAGATGGAGGCCGAGCCCAGCTTTGAGGTGGGCGACTACGTCTTTGTGCCGGGTATCCGCGCCGCGCTCGATGGCGACCTGAAGGGCATCGCCGCCTACGTGGTGCGCGCCGATGGTGCGGTCGAGCAGATTGAGCTCTACATTGCCGATATGACGGCAGAGGAGCGTGCCATCGTCAAGGCTGGCTGCCTGATCAACTACAACAAGTTCAAGGCAGCTGCCGAGTAACGCACTTAATTGTCCGCCCGGGGCCACACCTTTCCCTCGTGCTCACGCGCTTCGCGAGGGTCGCGTCAGAGAAAGGTATAACCGGGGCTACTTGTTAAGTGCTGCTCGTTGGGTCTTGAGGGCGCTAAAATCGAGGTTGCAACTCTCCTCTATGGGGGAGTGCGCCTTTGTTCATATGCTATCTAGAATTGACAGTATGAAGTTGGCGCTTTAAAGTGAGCTCAAAACACTCTCGTTTGTGGAGTTGAAGATGAAGCGTTGCACTTCTGTTTTGTTGCTGTTGGTGGCTTGCGTCGTCGCTGCTGCGGGCGTGGTCCTATTTGGCTCGCTTATCTTCTATGGGCCGAGTGGGGTTGAGCAGACGGTTGAGATGGCGTCCCTTGTTGCATCGATGCCCGGGCAAATGATTTCGGACGTTACAAAGCCCGATGAGATAACGCTCGATATCGAGGAAACGCCGGGCATTCTAAGCATAAGCAACTACCCCATGATTGAACTTGGCTCGTCTCGCTATACCAAGGACGAGAAGTTGTCCCGACAGGCGCTGGACTTGCTAAACGGGCGTTCGTTCAAACGCTGGGACGGTTGGGATGCCTATGAGCGCCGACGTGGTTCTGTGAACGGTGGCTACTATACAACGCTGAAGTTGTATTCATCTGATGGCAAACTGATGCGCACCGTTAACTACAATCCGGAATACGCAAAAGCCGGAGGTGGGGACGGCGTCTATATCCAAGATGGCGGCGTGACCTACATTCTTGAAGGCGACCAGCAGCAGGTGATCGATTTTTTGGATCGTTGCGTGATGGACGCGTACGACCAGACCTGCCTGCCCGACCCGCAGACTGCACGCGATGGTGGATCTGCTCGTACATGGCTATTCGAGGATGAGATGCCCTGGACCGCCGAATCGGGAAGCACGGGCTCGGCAAAAGAGTAGAGAACGCGACCACCACAAAGGTGCCCCTTTGCGGTGGTTTTCAGTCTGTCTCGATCTGTAACATCTGGGCTGTTAAAAGTGGGCTTGGTGTTGCAGATTTAGATTATCGATTCGGGTGTCTTCTGTTTATCTCGATCTGTAACAGGTGGACCCTTATTTGCCGAGTAGTTGTTACAGATTTAGATAAACGGGCGCCGCTGAGCATTTCATCTCAATCTGTAACATCTGGGGTCAAAAACGGCCGCTAGATGTTACAGATCGAGACAGATGAGCGCCGGAGTCGAAAATCACCACAAAGGTGCCTGTCCCCTTTGTGGTGGTGGGGGGCGGGCTCGATGTTATTGTGATCGCTGGGCAGCATTTTAATGAATGTCTCTACAGGATTTCATCTGGGGTGGCGGGTTTGGTTGTTTTGGGGATGCCGAGTTTGGACGACGCGAAATCGTCAACATTGTCCTTAATTCCGTCTTTGGTGTAGACGGTGACCATATAGGTGCTGTGTCCGAATTCGCTCTTGTCGCGTGTTGCCCAGGCCTGCCAGTAGGCGGCCCCACTTCGCCCTTCGATTTTTCCGACACGGCGGAGTTCTGTTCGCTTTAATTTCTGGTTGCTATAGATGGTTCGACCGTCCTCCTCGGTGAGCCCGCACTGTCCAAGCATCTTGTCGAGGACTTGGTTCATGTGGCGCTCATCGGTGTTTGGTGCGTAGTCGTAGGCGAGGGTGATGGAGTCGAGTGGCTGGTCGTCGATCAGATAGTTTAGCGCCTGAGGTTCAAGGCAGAAATAGGGGGAGCATCCGTCGACCTTGCCGAGCAACGGTAACTTGGACTGCCAACTTCCGGTGGGAATTGCATATTCGTAGAACACGCCACGGCAGACAAAGGAGAGCGAGGTGGCACGCGAGCCGGCGTCGATCATCCCGCAAAGATCGAAGGGCGAGGCGATACCAAAAGAAAAGGGCGTGATGACGATAAGGAAGAGCATCACGATGGGTATGGCGAGAATGGCGATGACGTTGCGACCGGTGGAATGAGACGGCTTCATATGATCTCCCCGAGACAAATGGCAGGCAAGGCCGATTGCAAATGAATATTCTCAGATAACAATTCATTTTAGCCCATAACAAGAAAGGACAACAGACATTGAGAGCAGGCCTGTTTGTCCGGTCATGCATTTTCGTTCCCCATCACCACAAAGGTGCCTGTCCCCTTTGTGGTGGTTTTCGCTCTGTCTCGATCTGTAACATTTGGGCCGCTAAAAGTGGGTTTTGTGTTACAGATTTAGATTATCGGTTCAGGCATCTTCCGTTTGTCTCGTTTTGTAACAGGTAGACCCTTATTTGCCGAGTAGTTGTTACAGATTTAGATAAACGGGAGCGGCTGAACATTTCATCTCGATCTGTAACACCTAGGACCAAAAATGACTGCTAGATGTTACAGATTGAGACAGTTGGTCGTCGGGGATGCAGTGGGTTGACGTCTCAGTATCCTATCCTTCAATCACTCAGAAAATCTTATATATAGAGACTTAGATTTGTGTATAAGATCGCGCAAAGCTGGCAACAATACTTCTCGAACAACGTGAAGCCGCCCCGTAGGGCGGCCACCCCAAGAGAGGTGATTCCATGAGAATCGATAAGCTAGCAATGACGTCGCGCGAGGCGCTGCAGACCGCCATGAGCACGGCTGCCGATGCGCAGGCCGGCGCGGTGGAGCCGATTCATCTGCTGTCTGCCCTGCTCGGTGCCGGCGAGCGCAATATCTCCGTGATCATCGAGCGCATCGGTGCCGACCCGGCTCAGCTCGCACGCTCCACACAGGATGCCATCGACCACGCGCCCAAGGTTTCGGGCGAGGGCCAGCAGATGGGCCTGTCCAACGAGCTCGTCCGCGTCATCGAAAAGGCCGAGAAGAAGGCCACCAAGATGGGCGACAGCTTTGTGGTGACTGAGCATCTGCTGATGGCGCTTGCCGAGGACAAGGGCGAGGCGGGCCGCGTACTGCGCGACGCCGGCGTCACCAAGGAGCGCATCGAGCAAGTCTACGAGGAGCTGCGTGGCGATGACCGCGTGACGTCTGCCGAGGACAAGACTCAGTTTGAGGCACTGGAGCAGTACGGTCGCAACATCTGCGATCTGGCCCGCGCCGGCAAGCTCGACCCGGTCATCGGCCGTACCGATGAGATTCGCCGCACCATCCAGGTCCTGTCCCGTCGCACCAAGAACAACCCCGTGCTCATCGGTGAGCCGGGCGTCGGCAAGACGGCCATCGTCGAGGGCATCGCCCAGCGTATCGTGGCCGGCGACGTGCCGAGCACCCTGCGCGACCGCGACCTTATCGAGCTCGACATGAGCGCGCTGGTCGCCGGCGCCAAATACCGCGGCGAGTTCGAGGACCGCTTGAAGGCCGTGCTCAAGGAAGTGCAAAAGTCCGAGGGCAAGGTCATCCTGTTCATCGATGAGCTCCACACCATCGTGGGCGCGGGTGCCACCGAGGGCTCCATGGACGCCGGCAACATTCTCAAGCCGGCGCTTGCCCGTGGCGACTTGCACGCGATCGGCGCGACCACGCTCGACGAATACCGCAAGTACATCGAAAAGGATGCGGCGCTCGCGCGTCGTTTCCAGACCGTGATGGTGAGCGAGCCTACCGTCGAGGACACCATCTCGATCCTGCGTGGCCTCAAGGAGAAATACGAGATCTTCCACGGTGTGCATATCACCGATAGCGCGCTCGTGGCAGCTGCCGACCTCTCCGATCGCTACATCGCCGACCGCTTCCTGCCCGACAAGGCCATCGATTTGGTCGATGAGGCGGCAAGCCGCCTGCGCATGGAACTCGACAGCATGCCGGTCGAGATCGACGCCACCACGCGTCAGCTCACTCAGCTGCAGATCGAGGAACAGGCGCTCATGAAAGAGACCGATGACGCCTCCAAGGAGCGTCTGGAGGCCCTGCGCCAGGAGATTGCCGAGGTCCAGGAAAAACTCAACGTGCAAAAGGCCGGCTGGCTCAACCAGAAGAACGCCATTGACCACGTGCAGGAGCTTAAGAGCCAGCTTGACGAGGCCAAGAGCGAAGAGGAGCGCGCGACGCGTAACGGCGACCTGGGCCGTGCGTCCGAGCTGCGCTATTCCGTGATCCCGGGTCTGCAGCAACAGATTCAGGATTCCGAGGCTGCGCTCGAGGCACAAAAGCAACAGGACGGCGAGGGCCTCAACGAACAGGTGACCTCCGATGAGATCGCCGAGGTCGTGAGTGCCTGGACCGGCGTGCCCGTGTCCAAGATGATGCAGGGCGAGCTCGACAAGTTGAAGGGCTTGGAGGGTGAGCTGCATAAGCGCGTCATCGGCCAGGACGAGGCCGTCTCCGCCGTCGCCGCAGCTGTGCGCCGCAGCCGTGCGGGCCTCTCCGATCCGGACAAGCCCATTGGCAGCTTCTTCTTCCTGGGCCCCACCGGCGTGGGTAAGACCGAGCTCGCCAAGGCTCTAGCCGAGTGCCTGTTCGATGACGAGCGCGCACTCGTGCGTATCGACATGTCCGAGTACATGGAGAAGTTCAGCGTCCAGCGTCTGATCGGTGCGCCCCCGGGATACGTGGGATACGACGAGGGCGGCCAGCTCACCGAGGCCGTGCGCCGTCGTCCGTATTCCGTGATCTTGCTCGACGAGATGGAGAAGGCTCACCCGGATGTCTTCAACGTGCTGCTGCAGGTGCTTGACGACGGCCGTCTGACCGACGGTCAGGGTCGCCAGGTATCCTTCAAGAACACGATCATCATCATGACGTCTAACGTGGGCTCCAAGGCTATCGCTGAGCTTTCCGGCAAGGACGAGGAGGAGATGCGCCATCAGGTCGACGCGGCCATGGCTCAGACCTTCCGCCCCGAGTTCCTCAACCGTATCGATGATATCGTGGTGTTCCATCCGCTTGGCATGGCGCAGATCGAGAAGATCGTCGACATTCAGCTCGCCGACGTCCGCGCGCGTCTGGCCAAGGAACGCATGACGCTTGCCATCACCCCGGCGGCCAAGCAGCTGCTCGCCGTGGGCGGCTTGGACCCGGTCTTTGGTGCCCGTCCGCTCAAGCGTCTGGTGCAGCGTGAGGTTGTCGATGCCATCGCAGCGGCCATCATCGACGGCACGGTGCGCGAGGGCGATCAGGTGACGGTCGATGTCGACAAGGACGGCGGCTTTACCGTCGTGTGCGATAACACGCCGGCGGCCACCTACGAGGTTCCCGACGCCGAGTAGATTTTGGGCAATGCCTTAAAATCTGCCAGTCGTCTCTAAACGCCAAGGGCGGTGGATCCAATCGAGTCCGCCGCCCTTTTTCGTGCGACAATCGATGATGTTGAGCATGAGCACATGGCAAGGAGATATGCAGATGAAAGACGAGAACAAGACGCACGCACCGGTTGCTGAGGCAGCGCCCGCCGCGCCGGTCGCACCGAAGGCTTCTCCCAAACCGGCGCCCAAGCCGCGCGACCCCTACATCCGTGCCGAGAACGAGGACGATGACGGCTACGATCCCTACAGCGATCGCCGCCCCGAGCGCGAGCCGATGTTCGAAGCCGACCCCTGGCGCTAAGTGCCACCCAAAAGGCCACCAATAAGTTGCGGTTAAATAGGGACTGTTTTGCGGTTTGACCAGAAAAAACAGCCCTATTTCACCGCA
>JAUUSS010000147.1 GCA_030841765.1 Collinsella aerofaciens
CCACCCCAAATATGTTGGTGTCAAACCCGCCGTTTGTTGGCCATTAACCGCATCAAAAACTCCTAATTACCCCGCAACTTAGGAGGGGATGGGGTTAGTGGCGGGGGCGGTGGCGGAGTTTGTCGATGGTGGAGTCGGTGCTTCGGCTGCGGGCTTCGGAGGCGCGGTCGCGGGCGTCGGCCGCGGTTTGGCGTTGGCGGCGGTAGTCGATCATGCCTTGGATGATGGGCTTGCCAAAGCTCACGACATCATCGTTGTAGATGGCGGTTCGGGCTGCGAGGAGGCAGTCGGTAAAGTCCATATGGGTCTTGCCAAAGAGTTTGATGGCAAGAGCGATAACGGTGGGCTCGTCGACCATGACGTCATCGAGCAGCTTGGTCATGGCCGTCGCAATCTCCACGCGCGGGACCTTGTAGACGTCGCGCAGCGTAACGGCGACGCGTGTGATGATCTCGGGGTAGACGCGAGCGGTGCGCGTGGCGATGACCTTGGCGGCGCGCGGTGACAGGACCTCGTCGTCGTTAAGCAGGTAGCGCAGGATGACGGTCTCGTCGATGATGGTGCTACTCATGGATATCTACTTCCTCGGGACCCAAAACCGACTCATCGCTTTCTGTGGCTAGGTATTCAATCCAGGCATTGCGCTCCTCGGCGCGGCGATTGGGGTCACCATATGCTTTGAGCGATCCATAGGCGGCGGTGCCGTCCTTTGAGCGCACGGCGACCGGCTGAAAGGGGAGCTTGCGCATCAAAATGTTTTGCGCGACAAATAAGCGGACAGCCTCGGCGAGCGATGTGCCCATGGCATCGTAGAGATGCTCGGCATGCTGCTTGTCTTCCTCGCGAATGCGCACCTGCAGGATGGCTCTTTTTTGAGTCGATGACATCACTGGCCCCCTTAATGAGCGTGCAATATAGTCGGTCAAATGCGGCATGTGCCGATACTTGAGCATCTTATAACGATTACTTTATTTCACTCAAGTTGATAACCATAAACACGAATACAAGCGTAGTACATCCAAAATGAGAGCGCATAAAAATCTCTGAGGCGTACGCATGTAATACACTCACCTTTATAGCTTCTAGAGAATAATTCCAACCTGCCAAAACCCCTGCAATACACCCGTATTGCAGGGCCTATGCTCAAGTTTGCCCCCTGCAACTGCGTATATTTAACCTGTATATCGTTGGAGAAACTCTACCGAGTGCATGTTTCGCCGCATGCATTCGATTCGTCGATGCCAGGCCACGGGCGGCTTGGGTCAATGTCGACAGGGTCTCTCCGGCAAGGGATTCAGGAGGGAGTGAACAACATGGGTAATAAGCGAGTCGTAGCCGATTCTTCGCGCTGCATCGGGTGTCAAACCTGCATGGCGGCGTGTATCGAGGCGCACGACATCCCCGGTAACATCGCCGCGCCGCGCCTGCGCGTGACGCGTACGTACGAGATCTCCGCACCGGTGGCTTGCCATCACTGCGAGGATGCCCCGTGCGCGAAGGCCTGTCCTACGGGCGCCTTGTTCTTTGATCCAAAGAACCATCGCATCGGCGTCAACGAGGACAACTGCATCGGCTGCAAGAGCTGCGTCATGGCATGCCCCTTTGGTGCCGTGAGCGTGGCGACCACGCAGGTCCCCGTCTTGATGGGTGACGTGCGCGTGGGTTCGCAGACTAAGAGCTTCGTGCTCAAGTGCGACCTGTGCGTGGACCGTCCCGGCGGTCCGGCGTGTGCCGAGGCGTGCCCGACCAAGGGCCTCACCCTGGTAGACGAGGAACGTTTGGCGGAGCTGACTGCCGAGCGTGCCCGCGCCACCATCGAAAACGAGGCGTAAGCGTCGGGCGACAGGCCCAATGATTGTCAAATAAGTACCGAGTATTCGGTAGCAGAGAAAGGAAGGAGGGTGTCATGGAGAAGCATAAAGTGATCTGCCCGTACTGCGGCGCCGGTTGCCAGTTTAACCTCTTGGTCCAAAACGGCCAGGTCGTGGGTACCGAACCGCTCAACGGCATCACCAACCAGAGCGAGCTGTGCCTTAAGGGCGTGAGCGGCTACGACTTCATCAACGACACCAAGATCTTGACTCCTCGCGTACTGCACCCGATGATCCGCCGCACCAAGGGCGCGGATCTTGAGCGCGTAAGCTGGGACGAGGCACTGGATTTCACCGCATCTAAGATGCAGGCCATAATTGACGAATATGGTCCTAACGCTGTCATGACCACCGGCTCTTCGCGAGGCGGCGGCAATGAGGCGAACTACGTCATGCAGAAGTTTACGCGTGCGTGCATCGGCACCCACAGCGTAGACAACTGCGCCCGTACTTGACACGGCCCTACTGTCCTCGGTCTGATGGACACGGTTGGTTCAGGTTGCATGTCATGCTCCATCCCCGGTATGGAGGATGCGGGCTGCATTTTCCTCTTCGGCTATAACCCTGCCGATTCGCACCCCATCGTCGCAAGGCGTATCGTGCGAGCCAAAGAAAAGGGTTGCAAGATCATCGTCGCCGACCCGCGCCATATCGAAACCGCGCGTATCGCCGATCTCTACCTTCCGATCAAGAACGGTTGCAATGTTGCGTTCCTCAACGCCTTTGCCAACTGTCTGGTCAACGATGGCCTCTACGACAAGGAATTCGTCGCCGAGCACACGAACGGCTTTGACGAGTGGTGGGAGACCATCAAGAATTACACTCCCGAATCCGTACAGGACATCACGGGTGTCGAGCCCGCGTTGATCCACCAAGCTGCCGAGATGTACGCCACGGCGAAGCCTTCTGCCATCATTGGTTGGGGCATGGGCGTATGCCAGCAGAAGCAGAACCTGAAGACGGTGCACACCATCGCCTCCATCGCCTGCGTTGCCGGCCAGATCGGCAAACCCAATTCCGGCCTCGCGCCCGTGCGTGGCCAGAATAACGTCCAGGGCTCCTGCGATATGGGCATGCTGCCCAACCTGTACCCTGGCTACCAAAAGGTCACTGACCCGGCAGTGCGTGCCAAGTTTGCCAAGGCTTGGGGCGTGCCCGAGGAAAAGCTCCCGCTCGAGGAGGGCTACAAGCTCACCGACCTGGGTCACCTGGTCGACGAGGGCAAGGTGCACTGCTTCTACAACTACGGCGAGGACCCGGTGCAGACCGAGCCCGATTCGGCCGGTATGCGCAAGACGCTCTCCGAGCTGGATCTGTTCATCTGCCAGGACATCTTTATGACGCAGACGACCATGCTCGCCGACGTCATCCTGCCTGCCACCTCTTGGGGCGAGCACGAGGGTGTCTTTACCGCATCCGACCGTAGCTTCCAGCACTTTGACGCGGCCGTTCCGCCCAAGGGCGAGTGCCGCCACGACTGGGAGATCTTCGCGGACCTGTCCACGCGCATGGGCTACCCCATGCACTACGACAACACCGAGCAGATCTGGAACGAGTGCATTAGCCTGTGCCCCAACTTTGTGGGCGCGACCTACGAGAAGATGGCTCCCGAGGGCGGTTACGCCCAGTGGCCGGTCAAGAGCACCGATGTGAACGACCACGGTACGCCCGACATGTTCGCTGGTGGCAAGTTCACCACCAAGGACGGCCGCGCCAACCTGATGGCGCACGACTGGGAGGCGCCCTCCGAGCTTCCCGACGATGAGTACCCGCTCATTCTGTGCACCGTCCGCGAGGTCGGCCACTATAGCTGCCGTTCGATGACCGGCAACTGCAAGACGCTGGCGCTGCTTGCCGATGAGCCCGGTTTTGTCCGCATGAATCCCGCGGACGCCCAGGCGCGCGGCATCAAGAACGGCGACATCGTCTCGATTCACAGCCGCCGCGGTCAGGTATACAGCCGCGCCGACGTGAGCGACCGTATCAACAAGGGCACGGTCTATATGACCTACCAGTGGTGGATCGGCAAGTGCAACGAGCTGACCATGCACAAGGTCGACCCGGTCTCGCACACGCCCGAGGACAAGTTCTCCGCCTGCCAGGTCGACGCT
>JAUUSS010000148.1 GCA_030841765.1 Collinsella aerofaciens
ACCATGTCGAGCGCGGGGAAGAGCCTGCTTGCGGCGGGGCTGTGCCGTGTGCTTTCGCAGGACGGCCTGCGCGTGGCTCCCTTCAAGAGCCAGAACATGGCGCTCAACAGCGGTGTCACGGCCGACGGGCTCGAGATGGGGCGCGCTCAGATCATGCAGGCCGAGGCGTGCGGCATCGCGCCCGACGTGCGCATGAACCCCATCCTGCTCAAGCCCGAAAGCGATCACCGAAGCCAGCTCATCGTGGCCGGCAAGGCGCAGGGAGCCTTCGCTGCGAGGGACTACTTCGCGCGAAAGAAGGCGCTCATGCCGCAGATTTTGGAGGCGTTCGATTCGCTCGCGGAGGAAAACGACGTCATCGTCATCGAGGGCGCCGGCAGTCCCGTCGAAATCAACCTTGCCGAAAACGACATCGTCAACATGGGGCTCGCGCGCGCCGTGTCCTCCCCCGTGCTGCTCGCGGGCGACATCGACCCAGGCGGGGTGTTTGCCCAGCTCTACGGCACGGTCGCGCTCCTTGCGCCCGAGGACCGCGCGCTTTTGCGGGGGCTTATGGTGAACAAGTTCCGCGGCGATGTGGAAATCCTGCGTCCGGGTTTGGCTCCGCTCGAGAAAATGTGCGGGGTTCCCGTCGTGGGGGTCGTGCCGTATCTTACGCTCGACCTGGACGACGAGGACTCGCTCGCGCCGCGCCTAACTGCCCGCGAGGCGCGCGGCGTCATCGACGTCGCCGTCGTGCGCCTTCCGCATCTGTCGAACTTCACCGACTTCGACCCGCTTTCGCGCGTGCCCGGCATGGGCGTGCGCTACGTTTCCTCGACGACCGATCTGGGCCGACCCGACCTGGTGGTGCTTCCCGGCTCGAAGTCCACGGTCGACGACGCGCGCTGGCTTGCGGCTAGCGGCATCGGAGCCTGTGTACGCGCGCTTTCGGGCGCCGGCACGCCGGTGCTCGGCATATGCGGAGGCTACCAGCTTTTGGGAGACGAGCTTTCGGACCCGCACGGCAGGGAAGGCGCTGGCACCGCGCGCGGGCTCGGGCTCATCTCTGCAAGTACGGTGTTCAAGGAGGAAAAGCGCCTCGCCCAGTCGGAGCTGCGCATCACGGGCGCCCAAGGCGCGTTCTCGGTGTGGAACGGCATGACGGCGCGTGGGTACGAGATTCACGACGGCGAAACGACCGTCTCCTGCGCCCCTGCGGGCACGATTGGCGGCAAACCAGAAGGCGCGGCCTGCGGAAACGTGTTCGGAACCTATCTCCACGGCCTGTTCGACGAACCGGGGGTGGCGCTCGCCCTCGCGCGCTCGCTCGCGCGCATGCGCGGCCTGCCCGAGAGCGTCGTGGGTGCTGCGGGCGCGGCGTCCGCGGCCGATCACCGTGCGCGCGAGTTCGACCGCCTGGCCGACGTCGTGCGCGGAGCGCTCGACATGGAGTATGTCTACCGCATTATCGAGGAGGGCGTATGATTCACGTGTATCATGGCGACGGCAAAGGCAAGACCACGGCGGCGATGGGCCTCGCCCTTCGCATGCTCGCCGCAGGCCGCCGCGTCGTCGTCGTGCAGTTCCTGAAAGACGGCGAAAGCGGGGAGGCGCGCCTGCTCGCCGAGCATTTCGGCGTGCCCGTGTTCGCGGGGAAGGTGTCGGACAAGTTTACCTGGTCGATGTCGTCGGAAGAACTTGCCGCTACGTGCGAGCTGGACGATGGGAACCTCGCTTCCGCGCTTGCCGAGCTCGAGGGCGCGCAGGAGGGGCTGCTCGTGCTCGACGAGGCGCTCGATGCGCTTTCGAAGGGGCTTGTCGACGAGGCGCTCGTGGACCGCGCGCTCGATATGTCCGCGCGCGGCGTCGAAGTAGCGCTCACCGGGCGCGCGCCTTCCCGCAAGATCGTGGAGAAGGCCGACTACATAACCGAGATGCGGTGCGAGAAACACCCCTACGAGCAGGGGATATGTGCAAGGGAAGGAGTGGAGTACTAGATGGATTCCAAGGAGATGGCGCCCGGCGACATCGAGCGGCGCAGCTTCGAGATCATCACCGAAGAGCTCGGCGGCCGCACGTTCCCGCCGCTCGAAGAACCCGTCGTGAAGCGCGTCATCCACACCACTGCCGACTTCTCGTACGCCGATTCCCTCGTTTTCACTCATGACGCCGCGCACTGTGCGCTCGACGCATTGCGCGCAGGGGCCACGGTGCTCACCGATACGAACATGGCGCTCGCAGGCATAAGCAAGCCTGCGCTCGCGAAGCTCGGCTGCAAGGCCGTGTGCTACATGGCCGACCCTGATGTCGCCGTGGCTGCGCGCGCCGCGGGCACGACTCGCGCCGTTGCGAGCATGGACAAAGCTTGCGGCATCGAGGGTCCGCTCATCGTGGCCGTCGGCAACGCTCCCACAGCACTTCTGCGCCTCGCCGAGCTCATGGACGAGGGGAAGATCGCGCCCGCGCTCGTCGTTGGGGTGCCGGTCGGGTTTGTGAACGTGGTCGAGGCGAAAGAGGAGCTACTCGCGCGACGCGCGCCGGCCATCGTCGCGAGGGGTCGCAAGGGTGGTTCGACCGTGGCGGCCGCCATTATGAACGCGCTGCTCTACCAGATCACGCGCCCAGGCGGCCCGAAGTGACGGCGCCCGCATCTGCGCCGGCGCTGCGCATCTTCGCCGGCACCACCGAGGGCCGCCTTCTGTGCGAATGGGCGAGCGGGGCGGGCATCCCCGCCCGTGCCTACGCGGCAACCGAGTACGGAGGCGAGCTTTTGGGCGAGCTTCCGGGCATCGAGGTGCATGCGAGCAGGCTCGACGAGGCCGACATGGAGCGCGAGCTTTCCGGCGCGCGCATCGTCGTCGACGCCACGCACCCCTTCGCTACGCTCGCCAGCGGCAACATCCGGGCCGCTTCGCTTGCCGTGGGTGTACGATGTCTGCGCCTTGCGCGTGCGGCCGAGGCGCTGCCCAAAGGCGTCGTGTCGGTCGCGTCGATCGCCTGCGCGGCGCGCTTTCTCTCCGAGAACCCGGGTCGCGCGCTTCTCACGACGGGGAGCAAGGAGCTTGCTCCCTATACGCGCGTCGCCGATTTCTCGGAGCGCTTCTTCGTGCGTGTGCTCCCGCTGCCCGGTGCTATAACGAAGTGCATCGACGCGGGGTTTTCGCCGTCGCACGTCATCGGCATGCAGGGGCCCTTCACCCGCGAGCTCAACGAGGCGATGCTTCGGCAGGTGGGAGCCCAGTGGCTTGTGACCAAGGACTCGGGAACCGTAGGCGGCACGGCCGAGAAGCTTGCCGCCGCGCGCGACGTGGGAGCGCGCTGCATCGTGGTCACCCGTCCCGCCGAGGGAGACGGGGGCCTTTCGCTTCGGGAAGTGGAAGACGCACTCTTACGGGAGTTCGCGCGCTAGGCGCTCGCCGCGCCTGCGCGTCCTCCCGCCCGCGAGGAGGAGCGCCCCGAGCAAGCTCGAGCCGTACAAGACCGTCATCCGCCAATAGCTCGAGGAGGACGCCCGGAACTGGCGCAAGCAGCCCTTAAATAAGTTGCGGTGAAATAGTGTCTGTTTTGCTACTAGATAGCATATTCAGTCCCTAATTCACCGCAACTTGTTGGTGGTGGCTTACTGGTAGCGTAGGCACTCCACCGGGTCGAGCTTTGCCGCGCGGCGAGCGGGGTAGAAGCCAAAGATTACGCCGATGCCGACGGAGACGGCGAAGGCCAGCAATACCGTGGCGATTGAAAAGCTCGGTGTGATTTGCCCGCTGGCACCTAGCTCGCCAAGAATCCCGGATCCGGAGGCAAACATCGCAAGAGCCCAGGCCAGCAGATAGCCAATCAGGACACCCAACAGTCCGCCGGTGACGCACAGCGCCGAAGACTCGGCCAAAAACTGCGCGGTGATATCGCGACGACTGGCGCCCAGAGCACGGCGGATGCCGATCTCGCGGATGCGCTCCGTTACGTTGGTGAGCATCATATTCATAATGCCGATACCGCCGAC
>JAUUSS010000149.1 GCA_030841765.1 Collinsella aerofaciens
CCTCGGGGTCGCCTTCCCCGCTCCCTCCGCTCACGCCGCCCGTGTCCCGCGAACGGCTGCATTCAATCGCTTGCTCATGGCCGCGATCATTCCGCCGTGTCGCGCGCCTCGGGCTCTCACTGCGGGATTCCAAACGCTCCCTCAGGGTCGCCTTCGGAAGCCCTCCGCTCACCATCCCGATGGGCTGGCAAGATATGCATTGCGGCGTACAAACCGTCGTTCCTACGGTTTGCTCGTCGCAATGATCTTGCCCTGCGCACGGCGCAGGGGGAGGGCGAACCGCTCGCTACGGCTCGCTCCCGCCGGGTGATGGGCCGCTCGCTACGGTTCGCTCTCATCACAAAGAGGCCCCGACCGCGCGCGGGCGGCCGGGGCCACGAGGCTTCCGTCTGACGCGGAGGCATCGCTAGTACATGTCCCGCGTCATGTAGTCCATTGTGCGGTACAGCTGCATGCACAGCCTTATCGCGCGCATGACGCCATGGTAGGTGAAGCGGATTGTGCGCCCCGTCCTGCGATGCGTGACGTAGCCCAGCCTCGCCCCGTTCACCTTGCGCTCGCCGCCCAGTGACTTCGAGCGGAAGCGGTACTGGAGGTCTCCTCCCTTCGAGCGCTTGAGCGAGATGCCGTCCTGCACGAGGCGGCGCGAGAGCTCGGCCATGCGGTCTGGGCAGTCGGGCATGCGCCCGACCTCCTCGATGCGCTTGGCGACCGTGCGCCTCACACGCTCGTTCTCGGAGCGTTCGGCCTGCCCCTTGCGGGCCATGTCGCGCTCTTCCGCGCCGGGTTGCCTGCCGTGCACGCGGGAGTTCGCCTTTCCGCGCTCAAGCTGCCTGAGCCCGTATTTCTCGTCAAGGGCGCGCACGGTCTCGGCGCGTGATTTCGCCGCCGCCCGCGCCGGGCCCTCGTTTAGGCGCAACCCGGTGGCGAGGTCGCTCCGATTTACGGCCACATGCGCTGAGAACCTGTCGGTGCCGTCGGACCCGCAGTGCTCCCGGTGCAGGACGACGAGGCATTCGTGGGTGCCGTACCGCATCTGGATGTAATCGCGGGCGTAGTCCATGCAACGCTCCGGCGTCATCTTGCCGCCGTTGCAGCTGCATTCGTCGGGATTGAAGTTGAGGGTGACATGCTGCATGTATGTGCAGCGCGCGCCTACCTTGCCCGGCTCGTTGTGATGGAACTGCTCGCGAGTGGCGCGCATCTCCTCGAACCACCTGCCCTCGTCGATGATGTTCTGGGTGTCGTGCGCCAGAACCTTCTCTCGGTTCCAGTCCAGATAGGACCTGATGTTCCTCAAATGGCGCTCGCTACAGACGGACACCTGCTTCACGGCCGTCATCTTCCTCCTTCCCGGGGCTACAGCGCGCCCCACTCGTCATCGTCGGCGGCGTCGGCGATTGCTTCGGGGAAGTCCGGGCACCATGTGCGGACGTCCGACACCCTGCCCGCATCGCGTCCGTCGAGCTTCTTCTGGTAGGCGAGGCGCTTCGCGGCGTCCTCCTCCCTTGTGCCGAGCCCGAAGTGCGCTTTCGTAGGCGTCTTGGTGCAGTCGGCCAACGGTGCGCGGAACGCGCCCGCGCGGGATGCGGGCAGTCCGTTCATAGCCTGCTTCACCACGATGGCGCCTTCCCTGTCGGGTGCCATCTCGATCCACTCATGCGGTCGTATCACGTCGTCGGCGTGCTCGCTGTAGCTCGTGGTGCTCGATGAGGACGCGCCCCTGCTCGCGCTCGTGCCCATGGTATGTCTGGTCGTTTTCCCGACAAGCTCGCTCGCGTAGCGCCTGTCCTCCTCTTCGCCCAACTTGAGGAAGACCTTCACGGAGCAGTTGGCGAGGATCTTGCGGCGGCCGTCGCGCTCTCCGTATTTATTGAGCTGCGAGATGTTCTGCACGCTGCCGCACCAGCTCAGGCCATACGAGCGGCCGAGGGAGAGCAGGGCGGGGAGGCACTTGACCGCGCCGAGGTTGCCCCACTCGTCGCCGAGGATGGTGAGCCTCCTCGGGACCTTTCCGCCGTTGGAGTCGGCTATGGCGTACACGGCCTTGTAGAGCTGGTCGAAGAGTACCTCGAACAGCCGATTGTAGGGGCTTCCCTCGTCCATCACGTGGAGGAACAGCGCGGTCTTTTCGGTCAGGACGCGGCGCACGTCGATGTCGTCCCCGGAGGTGAGCCATGCGATGGGACCCGAGGCGTAGATGCGCAGGTTGACCTTGAGCGTGGACAGCACGCTGCGCATCTCGTTGCCCCCGCTGCTCAGGAACTGGGAGCCGAAGACGCGCGACGGGTGGTCGTGGGGCAGCGAGCGCAGCAGAGCCTTGAGCGGGACTGCGGGGTCGGCCCCCTCGGCCTCGGTGCCCTCGTTGATCACCCTGCACACGGTCGCCATGTTGCGGCAGCAGTTCGGGCAGTCGGGGCTGGTGGAGACGTAGTAGGCGACGGAGGAGAAGAGGCCCCTGGCCGAGTTCACCCAGTGGGAGCCCTGCCCCTCGCGCTCGGCGGGTACTATCGCCGAAGCCAGGTCCTCCGCCGCCTGCTCGGCGGCCTGCGAATCCCCTTGGACCGCAAGCTCGACGATGAGCTTGAGCGGGTTGAAGCGAGAGCTACGCGAGGGGTGTTGCGTGTCGAGGAGCAGGACATCGTAGCCGCGCGCCTCGATGGCATCGCCGCACAGCTCGATGAGCTCCGACTTCACGTCCGAGACCACTACGTTCTCGGCGCTTTCGCCGAAGGTGAGCAGGTCGAGGCTCGGGATGTTCTGAAACCTTGTCTTGCCAGACCCGGTCTGTCCGATGCAGATGACATGTCGGTCGGGCTCAAAGAGGTACAGACCTCGCGAGAAGCCGAAGACGTAGCCGTGGCCCTTCGGCTCGCTCTTGCCGTCCCATGTCATGGAGCCCTTGATGACCTCGCGGCCCTCCTTGACGCGGGCGTTTCCCAAGACGCCGCCGTCTTCGGCGCGGCCCTTGGCCCTTTCGGTCGCGAAGAAGAGCAGGGAGATGAGGAAGAGCAATGCAAGGATGGCGATGGTGCCGGCCGGGTGAGCAGCGAAACCGCCTGATAGCCACCAGTCGGGAACGGCGGTGAGATCGAAAACGGGGATGACGGTGACACCGTCTCCGTTCAGCAGACATTCCGCTGGCCGGGCAAGCGCGGGACAGCAAAACGCTCCGAGTGCCAGAGCGCTGATGAGGGAGGGGGTAAGGATTTCCATTGCTCCCCCTAACTGCGCACTGCGGCGATAAGCGCGCAGATGTTGTCCGCGGCTGCGGAGACACGGCGCACCGCGCGGTCGGTATTGGCGGCGGAGTCCTCGTCTGCCCCGAAGGTATTGAGCGCGCGAGCGCATTGGTTCAAGTTCGACCCGGCGTGCTTCAAATCCGCGAACGCCTTGCGAAGTTCGGCGATGTCGAGGTCCACCGTTGGCCGTGCCTCTTGATCTCCCAGCGTCTTCATGCGGGTGTAGGCGGAAATGCTCATGCCCGCCTTGCACGCGCGCGAGCGAATGCGGGTGAGCTCGTTCTCGGTGACGCGGACGTAGATTCGCCTGCGGCGTCCGATTGCGTTGCGGTGCTCGCCGCCTTCTTGGGTGTTGTTCGTCTTGTCGTTCATGGGAGTAATCCTTACGTCAGTTGTGGCAGAGCCTGTGGCAGGATTTGTGGCAGCAGGTCCGCTCCCACGGACTACCACAGGCTCCCTAGAATTACTTCCCGTTGCCATTTTACGAGGTAGATACCCCTAATCAACTCTCATGCGTTTACATGGCCTACGTAGAAAATGCCCCTCATAACCCGGAGGTCGTAGGTTCAAATCCTGCCCCCGCGACCAAGAACTTGCAGCTCGTCGGCCTAGCCGGCGAGCTTTTTTGTTAGAGGCTTTAGCCTGTGCGGGGCGCGCAGCGCGCCGCATCAGAAACCA
>JAUUSS010000015.1 GCA_030841765.1 Collinsella aerofaciens
CCGCCCTCCCAATCACCCCCCCAAAACCCCCACCACACCCCCCCCCCCCCCCACGGGGGGGGGGGGCCGCTAACCCACCCCCCCCCCCGGCCCCGCTCATGAGTTGCGGTGAAATAGTTCTTATTTGAGCTTGTAGGGCTCAAAAACCGGAACTATTCCACCGCAACTTCTTGTTGGTTGGGGAGTTTAGTTCACTTCGACGGGTTTGGCTCCGGGATAGCGCTCCTCAAAGTCTAGACGGTACTTATTGTCATTGGTGCCCGCCACGTTGTCGCGTGACAGCGGCGTCACGATCTCATTCTTGTGGTCCGCGGGCTTGGCGTATTTCAGGCTGATCTCCCAGGCATCGCAGATCGCGTCGATGCGGTGATCCAAGTCGTCGTACAGGGCGATGATGTCCTTCCAAGAGCTGTAGTTCTTGGAGCTCGCCGGGACGTCCAGGTCCTCGACGATGTCGTAATACTGCTCGATGGTGTCCTCCGTGCGCTCGGCGACGTCGGCGAGATTCTGACGGGTGGTGCGATCTTCTTCCAGATAGCTGCCGTTGAAGTTCTGCGCGCAGCCGCGGACCTGGCTGTCGAGATCTTCGAGCAGATCGTAGTATTCGCTCAGCCGACGGTAGAGGTTCTGCTCGGAGAGCGTCGCCTCGCCGCCATCCTCATCGTCATCGTCATCATCGTCGTACAGGCTGTTCGGATCGCCGAGGGGCTTTAGGTCATCGTCATCGTCATCGTGGTGCAGCTCGGTTACCTCGGCAGTCGTCTGCGTGGAAGCGCTGTCGAACGGTTTGATCACAAAGAAGATGACCAGGGCGATGATAATCGCCACCAGCACAACGATAATGGCGATAAGCGGCCCGGTGCCGCTCTTTTTGGGAGCGGGCGCTTGTGGCTGAGCGGGTGCGTATGCAGGTGCCGGCTGCTGCTGAGGTGAACCGCCCACGACAGGGATGCGCTGCGTGGTCTCGACCGACACAGCACTTGCGGCGGGGTCGGGGCGATAGGCGAGAGGGTCGTCCGCCTTGGTTTGAGGCGTATCAAGGGAGCCGGTCTGCTCAAACGCGGGCTGGTCATTGCTCGCGGCCGATTGCTCAACGGGTGCACCGCACGAGGTGCAGAACTTGGCGTCGTCTGCAAGAAGCTTGCCGCACGAGGCGCAATACCGAGACATTGCCACTCCTTTCGCCACATTTCAATGCAATAAGACGATTATACCCAGCGTCCAAAACTCCCCATCATAAGTTGCGGTGAAATAGGGAGTGTTTGGCGGCCTCAGGGCTGTAGACAGTCCCTATTTCACCGCAACTTAGTAGTCGCAGGCGACTAGGTGGGATTTGGGGTGCGCCGGACGCTGGGGTATCATGGCTTGGTTGGTATATCTGCATTTACGCGCCTTGTAGGAAGGGACTGCGCCCATGGCTTTTGAGCCCGCTCAACATAGCTTTATCACGCTCGAGGGCGTCGACGGCGCCGGCAAGTCCACGCAGGCGCGCCTGCTGGCCCGCGCGCTCGACCTTGCCGGCTACCAAGTCGTAACCCTGCGCGAGCCGGGCGGCACCGCCATCAGCGAAAAGATCCGCGCCCTGCTGCTCGACCCCGCCAACACGGCGATGGGTGACACCTGCGAGCTGCTGCTCTACGAGGCGGCGCGCGCCCAGCTGATGCACGAGGTCATCGCGCCCGCCCTCGCGGCCGGCAAAGTGGTCCTGTGCGACCGTTTCTACGACTCCACGACCTGCTATCAGGCGTTTGCCGATGGCCTCGACCGCCAGATGGTACGCGATGCCAACAACCTCGCGGTTGCAGGCACGCATCCGGCACTCACGCTCGTCTATCACATCACGCCCGAGCAGGCGGCGCTGCGCATGGCCGCCCGCGGCGCGGCAGATCGCATGGAAGCCAAGGGCATGGCCTTCCAAGAGCGTGTTTACCAGGGATTTTGTGCCATCGCTGCCGAGGAACCGAACCGCGTAAAGCTCATCGACGCCACGGCTTCGGTCGAGGATGTCTTCGCGCAGACGGTCGAGCAGGTTCGCGCATACGGTCTCGACATCCCGCAGGATGCCGTTGCCGCCGCGCTTGCTCAGGAGGTTGAGTAACATGGCCCCCACTCAGGCAAGCCTGCTGGCTAAGCTCGATACCCAAGAGCGCGTGCGCGACTTTTTGACCAACGCCGTCGCCAGCGGCCGCGCGTCGCACGCCTACCTGTTTTTGGGCGCTCCCGGTGCCGGCAAACTCGACGCCGCGTGGGCACTCGCCCAGGCATTCCTGTGCGAGCAGGACGGCTGCGGATCGTGCGACAGCTGTGTGCGTGTCGCCCGCCATACGCACCCCGACGTGCACTACTACACGCCCGAAAGCGCTACGGGCTACCTCATCGCCCAGACCCGCGAGCTGCTCGACGACGTGCCCCTCGCGCCCATCCGCGCCAAGGCCAAGGTCTACATCATCGATCGCGCCGAGCAACTGCGCGCCAACACCGCCAATGCGCTGCTCAAAACGCTCGAGGAACCGCCCGAGGGCGTTATGTTCATCCTGTTGGGTGCCTCGGCCGACGTGATGCTGCCCGCTATCGTGAGTCGTTGCCAGTGCGTGCCGTTTCGGCTGGTATCGCCCGCCGTCGCCGCGCAGGCCGTGAGCCGCGCCACCGGTCAGGACCCTGCGCGTTGCCGCATGGCGGTCGCCGTGGCGGGAAGCCCCACACGCGGCATCGAGTTTCTTAAGAGCGCCGAGCGCCAGGACGCCCGCCGCCAGATGGTCCGTGCCATCGAGTCGCTTATCGTCGCCGACGAGGCCGACGTGCTCAGCCGCGCCAAGTCACTCATCGTCGCCGTTAAGGCGCCGCTCGCCGAGGTCAAGTCCACGCAGGAAAAGGTGCTCGAGCAAAACGCCGATTACCTGTCGCGTGGAGCATTGAAGCAGCTTGAGGACCGCAACAAGCGCGAACTCAACGCGCGCGAGCGTTCGGGTATCATGGAAGCGCTGGCGAGCGCGCGGACGCTCATGCGCGACGTGCTGCTGACGCTTCAGGACGAGGCAGCCGACGTGGTGAACGAAGACGTGCGCGACACGATCGGTCGGCTTGCCGCCGCGACCAATGTTGCGGGTGCCACCCGGGCGCTCGAGGCAGTCGCGACCGCCGAGCGCAACATCGCCAGAAACGTTACTCCCCAGCTGGCCATCGAGGTCATGCTGTTCGATATCAGGAAGGCACTGAAATGCCGTTAGTCGTACCCGTTAAGTTTACCTACGCCTCGCGCGACCTGTGGTTCGATCCGCAGGATCTGGATATCCTCGAGGCCGATTATGCCATTTGCTCCACCGAGCGCGGAACCGAGATCGGCCTGGTCACGGCCGATCCCTTCGAGGTGCCGCAAGATGAGATCGGTCAGCCGCTCAAGCCCGTGCTGCGCGTGGCGAGCGACATCGACCTGCAGCTTGCCGACGACTTGGCCATCCAAGGCGACGAGGCGATGGTCGATTTTCGCCGTCTGGTCAAAGAGCTCGACCTCGAGATGAAGCCGGTGGGCGTCGAGTACCTGTTTGGCGGCGAGAAGGCCGTGTTCTACTTTGCGGCAGAGGAGCGCGTCGATTTTCGCCAGCTCGTCAAGGATCTGTCCTCGACGCTGCACATTCGCGTCGACATGCGCCAGATCGGCGTGCGCGACGAGACCCGCCTGGTGGGCGGCTATGCCCAGTGCGGACAGGAACTCTGCTGTACGCGCTTTGGCGGACAGTTTGAGCCCGTCTCGATTCGCATGGCAAAAGAGCAGGACCTGCCGCTCAACTCGTCCAAGATCAGCGGCGTTTGCGGCCGCCTGATGTGCTGCCTGCGTTATGAGTTCGAGGCGTACAAGGACTTTAAGAGCCGTGCGCCCAAAAAGAAGACGCTCATCGATACGCCGCTTGGCAAGGCGCGTATTCAGGAATATGACACGCCGCGTGAGCAGCTGGTGCTGCGCCTGGAGAACGGCAAGGTTTTTAAGGTCAACCTAGCCGATATGACGTGCTCGGAGGGCTGCAAAAAGAAGGCTGCCGAGCAGGGCTGCAATTGCCGCCCCGACTGCGTGACGCGTGACGTGCTCGAGCGCATCGAGTCGCCCGAGATGCGCCTGGCGCTCATGGAGCTCGACCGCGAGAACGGCGTCGACGTGGGCGATGGCCTGTCGAGCGCCGACCGTCTTGCCGGCACGTCGATGCCCAAGCGCCGTCGTCGCGATGCCGAATCCGATGCTCGCGCTGCTCAGAGCCAGGGCGAGGGCCGTGGCCGCGGAAAGGGCCGTGGTAAGGCCGAGACACCCGAGGCCGAGGAGGCCGCCGGTAGCCGTCGTCGTCGCAAGCGCGCGGGCTCGGGCGATGCTACCGAGGCTGCAGCCGCGGGCAAGAACGCCTCTCGCGAGCGCGAGGTTCAGCAACCCCAGCAGCAGAATCGCGGCGGTGGCATGAACCCCACACGTCGCCGCCGCCGTCATCTGTCGAGCGAGGAGCGCGAGGACGCCTTCCGCGCCGCAGCCGCTCGCGAGGCTGGTACCGCCCCCAAGGGTGGTTCGGGTTCCGATGCGCCTGCCGACAAGGGTGGCAAGTCACGTGGCGAGGAGGAGCGCGCGCCGCGTCCGCGCCGTCGCCATTCCTCGGGCGCGCAACAGAAGCCCTCAGTGCCCTCCGTGGCCGATCAGGTCTCGGATGGCGAGGTCAAGGTCACGCGCCGTCGTCCCGGGGATGGCGGGGGAGCGGCTGCCAAGGCTTCGCGTGGCGCCGCTCGCGACGAGCGCGAGCCGCGCGAGGATCGCGGTGGCGAGGGCTCGGCCGACCAGGGTCAAAAGCGCCGTCGCCGTCGTCGTTCCCGCAAGCCGCGCCAGGATGGTGGCGAGGGCTCGACCCCGTCTTCGTCCGCACCACAACCGCCCGCCGGCGAATAACGCCCGCGAGCGGATTTAACCCGCCTGACCCCAGCACCTTTGGGTATCATGGCTCTACACCGACAACCCTCCCTTCGCCTTCGCGTAGGGAGGGTTGTGTCATGAAGAGACATCTGAACGTATTGACTCGCTTGCAGGGGGCAGGCGTCCTACCGTTTGCGGACGAATTGCTACCGTTTGCCGAGCGCGCGACGTACGAGGCGCTCGAGGCGTTGTCGCCCACGCGATGCGCTGGCTGCGAGCGTTCCGGTGCGTTGATCTGCCAGGATTGTCTGGCATCGCTCGCGCTCATCGATCCGTGCCATAGCTGCATCCGATGTGGCGCCCCGTTTGGGGATTTGCTGTGCACCGAGTGTTCGGTCGAGGGCACGTCTTCGGCAATGGCCGAGGCGCTCGATCGCTGCCTGGCGTGTGCCGTCTACGCACATCCGCTGCCGCGCATCATCAGGGCGTACAAGGATGCGGGCGAGCGCCGCCTGGCACCGTATCTGGCGGAGCTACTCTACGACACTGCCTTGCATGCCCAGGCGGCAGCCCCCGATCGCTTAGGCGGTGTGCTGTCCGGCGCCGACGCGGTGGTATTTGTGCCCGCGACTGCGGCGGCGTTTCGGCGGCGTGGGTTCGACCATATGGAAGCAATCGCGCGTTCGTTTTGCGATCTTTCGGGCGTGCCGCTGCTCGACGCCCTCGTTAAGTACGGCCATGGCGACCAGCGCGAACTCGGTCGTGAGGAGCGCCGCGAGCGTGCCCAAGGCATGTACGAGACGGTTGAGGACGTGCACGGCCGCCGCTTGCTGCTTATCGACGACGTTATCACCACGGGTGCGACGATGGCAGCGGCTTCGGCGGAACTCAAGCGCGCCGGTGCCGTGGCCGTTGATGGCCTCGCTATCGCACGCGTTTGGTAGGGGTGGTTTTGTGGCAGTGAAGATTGAGCGGCGCAACGAGCCGACAGACGAACAGCTGGCGGCTTCCGTAATCCTAACAGGCGCCTCGGCGCTACGCATGATGCGCGCCGAGCGCCGAAAAATGGGTTACATCAGCTGGAGGGACCTCAATCCCGATGAAGAGCGCCGTGTGCTGCGCACGTCGTCGCCCTCGACCGAGGACATCTATCTTTCCGACTTGGTGCGGATTGGGGCCGCAAGCGGCGAGGTGCAAGAAGATCTTTGCTTGCTGGTGGGATCTGCGGCGCAGCGCCGCCGCATGCCTGGCGTGGGCTGGTCCGTATGCTCCGGGTTGCCCGCCGGCTCGATTCTAGAGGTGGAACCGGGGGTGTACAGTCTATCTCCCGAGGCCCTTTGTGTTGTCGTCGCCCGCGAGGTCGGCTGTATCCAGGCATTTGCCCTGGCCCAGGAGCTGTGCTCTAAGATTTCACTGAGTGACCGCGGGAAGTATCTGCCTCCCTACACCTCGCCCGTTACGAATAAACTTGCAAAGGATAAGGACCAGCCAGCAGACGTGGGCTACTTTGAGGTTGAGCCGGTGCTGACGCCCGATCGTCTGGCAGATTACCTCGCGGTATGCAAGGGGAATGCGGCCAAACAACTGCAGCGTCTGTGTCCCTACTTGTCAGAAAACCTGCGCTCGCCCATGGAGTGCATCATGCTCGCTCTGTTTTCGCTTCCGTTTTCCTATGGCGGATTTGCCTGCGGTCCCTTTAAGACCGACTACAAGATTGAGTTCGATGACCGCGCGCAGGCAATCTCGGGGATGCCGCATGCAGTTTGCGATGCGTATCAGGAGGCAGCCCGGTTTGACCTGGAATACAACGGTGAGCTGGGTCATTCCTCCCGGAGGGGACGTATCCATGATGAAAAACGCAACACGGGCTTGATTACTATGGGAATCGAGGTCGCGACGGTCAACAACGAAATGCTCCGCGACATGGAAGCGATGGAAGCGCTCGCATGGCGCATCCACCAGCGTATGGGTAAGCGATATCAGAATCGCGTAGAGGCTCGTCGAAAGAGGCAAGATGCTCTGCTGAATACGCTCCGAGCGTGCTTTGGGCTCAAGCCAGCGTAAAACTATGGCTTTATAGGGGGTCTGTTTATATGCTCTGTGCAAAAAACGGCAAATATGAGTACTGTTACTAGATTAGTGACAGCAAAAACAAAGAAACTTGGGCCGAAAATCTGGATTCAGCGAAGAGATAGTAAACGAATGTGGAATATCTTGGCGCCAAGCAGGCTGTGCGGAACTCAAAAAGGGCTCGTGAGGCGGTAATACGCTGCTACTAAATTGGTGACAGTACTCATATTTGCCGTTTTTTGCACAGGGCGCCCTGAGACGGGTGCCCCGGAGCTCCCCGTGGGGGAGCTCCGGGCTTCATGGGGGCACGAATAGCCCACTCCGACCTGCGAAATCTGTGCTCACGGTGCGAATGACGCCCCTAACCTTAAACTTTAGCTTGAACTTAGCTATAATGCGCTACGTTCCTACCAGGCTGTGGTTGCGGACGGACGAAATGCCCGTCCTAGTCCAAGACAGACGCGGTCAAAGGGATCCACGTAAGCGACCGCGTGCGCGCGGCGCGATCATGGCGCGTCCTAGATGTAAGCCGCACCGTCCGTTCTACTTTCTTTGGGGCAATACCGCCTCGCGGGCGAGCGGGCCAGTCGTGAAGGTGGCTGCGGCCTCCCGAGCAAACACCCCGGTGCGCAAGTGTGGGGTCAAATACCAGGTCAGCTGGTGGGAACAATCTGATATTCCGCGCAACGCACGGATCGTATACGACACAGAAGGCAGGGTAGTGGACATGGTGAGGGGCAGCTTGATGCACGCGGCTCGGTTAGGTGCTGGGACCGCAGCGGTCATCGCCGTTTTGGGCCTGAGCGGATGCGCGTTCAACCCGCTGTCTACGTTCACGACTCCCACGATCGACCAGATCGAGTACGAGACCGTCACGCCCACGGTGTCGGATGATGCCCTGGTCACTCCCGGTACCCTGACGGTTGCCCTCGATACCTCCGATGCGCCGCAGGCCATGCAGGGCGCCGACGGCGAGCTCACGGGGTATACAGTCGACGCTGCCCGCGCCCTCGCAAGCCGCATGGGCCTTAAGGTCGCCTTTGTCGATGCGTCCTCGGCAGGTTCCGCGCTCGGCGACAAAAAGGCCGATATCTTTATCGGCGAGATCAACTCCACGGATGGGGACGTTAGCTCGCTCGGCACCTGCCTGTACGATGCCACTTCCGTGTTCGGTAAAACTAGCGATGGTGGGTCGCTAAGCGTTTCCACCGATACCCTTAACACGTCCACCCTGGGCGTTCAGACGTCCTCGGCCTCGCAGGAGGCGCTTGCTAAGCAGAGCATCACCGCCAACCAAAAGACCTACTCCAACATCAACGAGTGCTTTGAGGCGCTCGAGTCCGGCGAGGTCGACTATGTGATCTGCGACTCCACGGCCGGCGGCTACCTTGCACGCCTGATGAGCGAGATCTCCTATGTCGGTGCGCTCGAGGCGCCCTCGACGCTTGGTGTTGTGGGCCTCTCGTCCAATGACGAACTGTGCCGTGCCGTGAGCGATGCCCTCGATGGTATTACGGCCGACGGCACGCTCGAGGCGGTCCACTGCGTCTGGTATGGCAGGATGCCCTACGACCTCACCACTAAGACGGTTTCGGGCGTTAACGTGCAGTCGGGCGACTCTGAGTCCGGTGAGACCACGTCCTCCGGCAGCGAGTCCTCCGATTCCAACAATGAGACCGCATCTTCCGAGGACAAATCGTCCAGCCAGGAAGGTGCCATCACCGACGACGACATTAACAAGCTCAATAGCTAGTTATTGCTAGGGGTGGTGTCTCCTATACGTTGGAAAGGACACCTCTTCACGGTTTCAACACGCACTGCCGGGCTTCCCCGATGGGGGAGCCCGGCTTTTTCATCCCGATAAAACCAGCAGGTCAAAGCCAATTTTCGAGACCAAATACAAATCTGTGGGCTCCCTCCTATAGCGCACTTTGCCACAGAAAAGTGCGAGACTTCGGTATGCGGTATCAAGCAATCGTTATTCGGGTCTTTGAGAATCCGCGTGATTAAATGCACGGCAATGGGTACATAGCCAGTACAGTAAGTCCCCGAGGCAGATTGGAGCCACGTATGGATATCAAGGTTTCTGGACGCAAGACGACGGTAACCGATGCTCTGCGTGCGCATGTGGATGAGAAGATCGGCGAGGCGCTCAAGGTTTTCGATATCGAGCCCATGACGGTCGACGTTGTACTTCGCTATGAGAAGAACCCCTCGAACCCCAACCCGGCAATCGTCGAGGTTACGGTTCGTGCCCGCGGTTCGGTGATTCGCGTTGCCGAGCATGGTGCAGATATGTACGCCGCCATCGACCTCTCCGCCGATAAGGTCACCCGCCAGCTGCGCAAGTTCAAGACCAAGGTTGTGGACAACCGCCAGGGCGGTGCCAGCGCCGCGGATGTCGCGCCGGTCGAGCGCGTCGAGGATCTGGCCGACCTGCTGCTGCCCGAGGAGGAGGACGACCTGCTCGTCCGCGAGAAGGTTATCGACGTCACCCCGATGACTGAGGAGCAGGCGCTGGTGCAGACCGATCTGCTCGGCCACGACTTCTACGTGTTCGAGAACGCGACGACTGGCCTCATCAATGTGGTGTATCACCGTAAGAATGGTGGATATGGCATCATCAAGCCCCGTATCGAAACACTTGACGAGTAAAATACGTTAACTTGCATGAGTTAACGGTTGGCGGCCATCCCATGCGGGTGGCCGCCTTTTTACGTAAGGAGTCGCTTTGATGGACAAGGCCGCATCTACCGGTCATTCGGACCGTTGCCGCATCGTCGTCGATACCTGCTGCGACTTTAGCCCCGAGGTCGCCGCGAACCTCGATGTCGATATCCTGGGTTTCCCCTTCATTATCGATGGCGAGGAGCGCACGGACGACATCTGGTCGAGCATCACGCCCAAGGAGTTCTATGACCGCATGCGCGCTGGTGCCCGCGTGTCCACCTCGGCTGTGTCGCTCGGTCGCTATATCGAGTTCTTTACCGAGTGCGCCAAAGAGGGCACGCCCACGGTCTACCTGTGCTTTACCTCGGCGCTGTCGTCGAGCTACAACTCCGCGTGCCAGGCGGCGGATGCCGTGCGCGCCGAGTATCCCGATTTTGAGCTCTACGTGGTCGACAACGCTCTGCCCTGCGCGACTGGCGCGCTCTTGGCGCTCGAGGCCGTGCGCCAGCGTTCGGCGGGACTGACCGCCAAGCAGCTGGTCGATTGGGCAAACGAGGCCAAGACTTATGTCCACGGCTACTTTACGCTCGAGAGCTTTGACGCGCTAGCTGCCGGCGGCCGCATTCCGCCCGCGGCGGCGCAGCTCACGGCAAAGCTCGATGTCAAGCCCGAGCTCTCCTACGACCTTGCCGGCTCGCTGTCGCTGATCGGCGTCAACCGCGGCCGCAAGAAGGCGCTCAAGTCCATTCTCAAGTCGTTCCGCGAGAACTACGTGCCCGACCGTACCATGCCCATCGCAATCATGACGGCCGATGCCGAGAAGGACGGCGACTGGCTCGAGGCCGCCATCCGCAAGGAGGAGGGTTGCGCCGACGTCACGATCATTCGCAGCTCCGTCGGTCCCACCATCGGCTCGCACGTGGGCCCCGGCATGGTGGCCTGCGCGTTTTGGGGTAAGAATCGCGCCGAGAAAGCCTCGCTTTCCGACCGCATCGCGCGTCGCGTGCGCGGCGAGTAGGTAGGCGCTGCGGCTGCAAGTGCCCTCAAGTCACGGCCGAAACGCTGGCACCGAGTATTTTAACCTGGTAACAACACCCAACCCAAAAGGAAAGGTTTCATGGCAAACAAGCTCTCCGTCGCATTCATCGGCACCGGAATCATGGGTGCCCCCATCGCCGGCCACATCCTGGACGCCGGCTACCCCGTCACGGTCAACAACCGCACCAAGTCCAAGGCCGCCGCGCTTATCGAGCACGGCGCCGCCTGGGCCGATACGCCGGCCGACGCCGTGGCGAACGCCGACGTCGTCTTTACCATGGTGGGCTATCCCTCCGAGGTCGAGGAGCTCTACCTGGCGGGCGACGGCCTGCTCGCGTGCACCAAGCCGGGTGCGGTCCTGATCGATCTCACCACGAGCTCGCCCGAGCTCGCCCGTGACATTGCCGAGGCCGCCCAGGTTTCTGGTCGCATGGCGTTTGACTGCCCCGTCACCGGCGGCGAGTCGGGTGCTATCGCCGGCACGCTCACGGCTATCGTGGGCGCTACCGAGAACGACATCGCGCCGGCCCGCGACATCCTTGCCACCTTTGCGGCCAATATCTGCTGCTTCGACGGCGCCGGCAAGGGCCAGGCTGCCAAGCTCGCCAACCAGGTGTCGCTGGGCGCCTGCATGGTCGGCATGGCAGACGCCATGGCATTTGCCGAGTTGAGCGGCCTTGACCCGGAGAAGACCCGCCAGATGATCCTGGGCGGCACCGGTAAGTCCGGCGCCATGGAGAGCCTGGCGCCCAAGGCGCTCGACGGCGACTACAAGCCCGGCTTTATGGTCGAGCACTTCATTAAGGACCTGCGTCTGGCGCTCGCCTACGCCGATGATCGCGAGCTCGCGCTGCCCGGCGCCGACGCCGCCTTTACGCTCTATGACATGCTCGACGCCATCGGCGGCGCCAAGCTGGGCACCCAGGCCATCACGGTGCTCTACAAGGAGGAGGCCGACGCCATCGCCGCCGGCCTGGACTGGTCGCAGTATCGTCCCGAGGAGCACGGTGCCCACGAGGACGGCTGCGGTTGCGGTGAGCACGGCGACGACCACGAGTGCGGTTGTGGCCACCATCACGGCGAGGACCACGAGTGCTGCGGCGGCCACGGCCACGATGACGGCCACGAGTGCTGCTGCGGCCACCATCACGAGGAGTAGCGCCCATGAGCTGGACGTTCGTGGTGCTCGCGCTGGTGCTCTTTCTCTTTGCGATCTACATCGGCTTTTTGTGCGGCCAGTGGGCGTGCGAAAAGCGCGTCATCACCAAGCGCGACTACTGGATCGCCAACTTTGCGGGAGCGGCGGCAGTCGTCCTGCTGACCTGGGTGTTTTCGCTGTTCCCGCTGGTGCAGTTTGCGCCGATCGGCTGGCTCGGTGGCTTTATCGCCGGCCTTAAGATGAGCTTTGGCGAGTCCGTGGGTCCGTGGCGCAAGCACGACGAGGTCTTTAACGTCAACAAGGCTCACCGCGCCGCCGCCGACGCGGGCGATGCCGAGGAGCGCCGCCGTGCGCGTCGCAATGGCGCTGCCGACCGACAGCTCATCTCGGTCACCGATGACAGCAAGGGTGCTGGCAAGCACGCTAAGAAATAGTAAGAAGAGGTAACTATGGCAGAAAACAAAGACGAACAGCTCACCGACGAGGAGCTGGCACAGCTTCAGCTGGCAGAGGAGAACGAGAACGCCGTCGACCGTCTGGTCAAGGAGCTCGGCTGCCCCACGCGCCGCATCCGCCAGTTTGCCGCTCGCGTGCTGCACCTGCTTGCCGAGCGCGATCCGCAGCGCGTCGTGCCCTGCGTACCCGCGCTGATCGAGGCACTTGACCGCCCCGAGGCTCAGACCCGCTGGGAGGCCCTCGATGCCCTTGCGGCGCTCGCCACCACCTGCCCCGAGCAGCTGGGCGATGCCTTTGAGGGTGCCGAGACCGCGCTGTTCGACGAGATTTCCTCCACGCTGCGCTATGCCGCCTTCCGCCTGCTGTGCGTGTGGGGTGCCACGAGCGTCGAGCGTTCGCGCGAGGCTTGGCCCATCCTGGACGAGGCCATCCAGTGCTACCACGGCGACCTCGAGTATCGCGATATGCTCGGTTGCCTGTACGAGTTTGGCCAGGGTGAGATCGACGCCGAGGTCGCCGAGAAGCTTGCGCTGCGCCTTAAGTTCGATGCCGAGAACGGTAAGGGCAGCTATCTCAAGGCCCGTTCGAGCGAGATTTGCGAAATGCTTGTTAAACGTTTTGGCCTGGATCTCTCCAAAAAGAAGAAGCGTGCTAGCGTTAAAAAATCTGACGACGCCGAAGACGAGGAGTAACAGATTATGGCGCACGATGTAGTCCTGATTCCCGGTGACGGTATCGGTCCCGAGATTACGCAGGCCATGCGCCGCGTGGTCGAGGCCGCCGGTGTCCAGATCAATTGGAACGTCCAGGAGGCCGGTGCCGGCGTCATGGACGAGTTTGGCACGCCGCTGCCCCAGCACGTGCTTGATGCGGTCGCCGAGACCAAGGTCGCCATCAAGGGCCCCATCACTACGCCGGTCGGCACGGGTTTCCGCAGCGTCAACGTGGCCCTGCGCAAGCACTTCGACCTGTATGCCTGCGTGCGCCCCTGCCTGTCGCAGCCGGGCGACGGCTCGCGCTTCCGCGATGTCGACCTGGTCATCGTGCGCGAGAACACCGAGGACCTCTACGCCGGCATCGAGTTCGATGAGGGCGCTGCCGAGGTCGAGGAGCTCTCGCAGCTCGTCGAGCGTTCGGGCCAGAAGACCTTCGCCGCGGATTCCGCGATCTCGATCAAGCCCATCTCTATCGCCAAGAGCCGCCGTATTGTGGAGTATGCCTTTGAGTATGCCCGCCGCTGCGGCCGCAAAAAGGTGACGGCCGTGCATAAGGCCAACATCATGAAGGCGACCGACGGCCTGTTCCTGCGCGTTGCGCGCGAGGTGGCCGCCAACTATCCCGATATCGAGTTCAACGACAAGATTGTCGACGCCACCTGCATGGGCCTGGTCCAGAACTCCAACGACTTCGATGTCCTTGTACTGCCCAACCTGTACGGCGACATCGTGAGCGACCTGTGCGCCGGTCTGGTAGGTGGACTGGGTATGGCTCCGGGTTCCAACATCGGTGCCGACTGCGCCATCTTCGAGGCAACGCACGGCTCCGCGCCCGATATCGCTGGCCAGGATATCGCCAACCCCACGGCCGAGATCCTCTCTGCTGCGATGATGCTCGATCACCTGGGTGAGAACGACGCGGCCAATCGCATTCGCGCCGCCGTTTCTGCCACGCTCGACGAGGGTGAGCAGGTTACCGGCGACGTTCGTCGTGCCCAGACCGGCTCCGTTGAGGGTGCTGTGGGCACGCAGGCCTTTGCCGATGCCGTTATCGCGCACCTGGCCTAAGGCATGCAGACTGCAAACGCCTAAATAGTACTTAAGTGTTTGCGTATAACCTGAGAATCAATACGCCCGGCGCTCTGTCGGGCGTATTCTATTGCGGACTATGTTTCCTAACAAGGAGTAACTGATATGGGTCTGATTCAAAAGAAGGACGAGAAGGACGAGATCGACGGCATCCAGATCATCGAGCGCGGCGAAGGCCCCGACGGTGACGAGGACGAGAAGATCGACCTGGTCGCCGGCACGTCTGCCGAACATATCGCCGCTGGCACGACCGCCGAGGAGGAGGACGCCCGCCTGGAGGCAAAGATCGCCGCGGACGCCGCCGACGAGAACCTCATGCCCGAGGAGCAGGACGAGGACGACGACTCCGACGCGGACGACCGCGCATCCAAGCACAAGAAGACTATGATTGCCGCCTTCGTGGTTGCAGTTGTGATCGCTGCCGTGGTTGGCTTCTTTATCGGCAACGGTGGTTTTGGCGGCAAGGGTGTTGGCTCGGCGACCCTCACCGAGGACCAGCTCGATTCGACCGTGGCAAGCTACAGCTACAACGGCAAGAAGAGCGACATCACCGCGCGCGAGGCCATCGAGAGCCAGTACAGCCTCGACACCGTCAAGGATGGCGATGGCAACTACACCGCTCCCTCTGCCGACGTCATCCTGTCCTACGTGCGCAACAAGATTCTGCTCGATGCTGCCGAGGACGAGGGCATTACCGTTTCTTCCAAGGAAATGAAGAAGTACGCTGAGGATTCCATCGGCACCTCCGACTACAAGACCATGGCCACGCAGTATGGCGTGTCCAAGGACCAGGCCAAGCAGATCGTCCGTCAGTCCGCTACGCTGCAGAAGCTCTACAAGAAGAAGGTGGGCGACAGCTCCGCAAGCATGCCGACTGCTCCGACCGAGCCTTCTGACGGCAACGAGGAGACCGCGAGCAAGGACTACGCCGATTACATCATCAACCTTGCCGGCGACGAGTGGGATAGCGAAAAGGGTACCTGGAAGGACGCCGATAGCACCTACGCTAAGGCCTTCGCTGACGATGCCTTTACGGCCGATAGCGCCACCTACAAGCAGGCCATGACCGCCTATTACACCGCCTACCAGCAGTATTCCTCGCAGGCTTCGAGCGCCAGCTCCAAGTGGACCGAGTATGCTAACGGCCTCTATGCCAAGGCCAACATCAGCATCTACGGCCTGTTTGCGTAAGGTTTGCCTGCACTACTGCGCGCTAACCGATCTACCTGATTGAGCCCGCTAGAACGGACAACGTTCTAGCGGGCTTTTTGTTGCCGAAATCAATAGGATAGGCCTCGCGCCCGCACAAGCGCTCCATCGGGTTCCCCTAATTCATCTGGGAAAACAACTGCAAACGATTGCAAGTGACCGGTGAACGGTCGAAAACTACCGTTCACCGATAATCTCAAAACTGGTTCTAACTGGTATTAACTCAAAAAGACCAATTCACATATCTTCACAATGACCTGCAATTTTTCTACACGCTATTTTTAGCCGCCCTGCGTTGTTTAGGGACAGGAAAAGTTCCGATCTTTTGCCAAAGCATTTCGAAACGGTTTCAAAACCGCAGGTAGAAGTGTTAACGACCGGTAAACGGTCGATTTATCACCGTGAGCGGTGCAAAAACGTTTTACCGTATGAATCAACGAAAGCGATCTCTTCTGGGGTGATATAGTGACAACAACACGTCACGTGGTTACTACCAGTTTAGAAACCACTGGTCTTCAAAGAACGCTTTCTAAGAAGCTTTAAGGGCGAGCGCCCGCTGGCTTCCGAAAATCATCGGACTCAGATTGTACACACCTTCGGAAGGGAAATTTGAATGGTTGGCTTTATTCTTACCGGTCATGGACAGTTCGCACCCGGCCTTGCAAGCGCTATCGCTATGGTTGCCGGCGACCAGCCTGCTTTTACCGTCGTTCCTTTTGAGGGCGACCAGGCCGCATCCTACGGTGAGGATCTCCGCGCCGCTATTACCGCCATGCGCGAGGAGTGCGATGGCGTGCTCGTCTTTACCGACCTGCTTGGCGGCACCCCGTTCAACCAGTCGATGATGATTGCCCAGGATGTCGACAACGTCGAGGTTCTGACTGGCACCAACCTTCCCATGGTTATTGAGCTTCTGTTCCTCCGCGGCAACGCCACGCTCGCCGAGCTTGGGGAGCAGGCCGTGACCGTTGGCCAGACGGGCATCACCGCCCAGACGGTCGCATCCGTTGCCGGCTCCGACGAAGAGGATATCTTCGGCGACGAGGACGGCATCTAATGGCCGATTTCGGAGCCAACGTCCTGAGCTCCTCGGTCGCCCTTTTAGGCCTGCTTGTCATCATGGGCTTGATTTACACCATCTGGTCGCAAATCAACATGAAGAAGAAGCAGAAGTACTTCAAGGAGCTGCACACCGAGCTCAAGCCGGGTCAAGAGGTTCTTTTCGCCGGCGGTATCTACGGAACCGTCAAAGGCATCGAAGGCGAGAAGGTCCAGATCAAAGTCCGATCCGGAGCCGTCGTAGATGTTTCGCGTTACGCGATTCAGGAGATCAAGTAACTGTCGTCAGCAAATAACGAAAGGAAGCTGATCAACATGGCAGAACCCAACATTCTTCTTACCCGCATCGATAACCGACTGGTTCATGGTCAGGTTGCCACCCAGTGGAACTCCACCCTGGGCTCCAACCTCATCCTCGTCGCCAACGACGACGTGGCGTCCAACACCATGCGCCAGAACCTCATGAAGATGGCCGCTCCCGCCGGCGTCGCTACGCGTTTCTTCTCTCTGCAGAAGACCATCGACGTCATTGGCAAGGCGAGCCCGCGCCAGAAGATCTTCATCGTGGCCGAAACACCGGAAGACGTGCTTACGCTCGTCAAGGGCGGTGTGCCTATAAAGAAGGTAAACATCGGCAACATGCACATGTCGGAAGGAAAGCGCCAAGTCGCCACCTCCGTCGCAGTTAACGACGAGGATGTCGCTGCGTTTAAAGAGCTGCAGGAATTGGGGGTGGAGTTGGAGATCAGGCGCGTTCCGAGCACGCCTGTTGAGGACACGAGCAAGCTCTTCTCGTAATCCTCGTGATCCACGTTGTCAGGAGTGAAACCCTGACGTTCTGTACGTGAAATCCAAAGTGCGTACATACATTTTGAAAGGAGGAGCAAGATGGAATACTCGATCATCCAGATCGCTCTGGTCTTCGTCGTCACGTTCATCGCGGCAATCGACCAGTTTGACTTCCTCGAGTCTCTCTATCAGCCCATCGTCACCGGCGCCGTCATCGGTCTTATCCTTGGCGACCTCAACACCGGTCTTCTCGTGGGTGGTACCTATCAGCTCATGACGATCGGCAACATGCCGATCGGAGGCGCTCAACCGCCTAACGCCGTCATCGGCGGCATCATGGCAGCCATTCTCGCTATCGCCACGGGCCTCGAGCCCAACGCGGCAGTCGGCCTCGCCATTCCGTTCGCTCTGCTTGGCCAGCTTGGCGTTACCCTGGTCTTCACGCTTATGTCCCCGCTTATGTCCACGGCCGATAACATGGCTCACAACGCGGACACCAAGGGCATCGAGCGCCTGAACTACTTCGCCATGGCTCTGCTCGGCCTGATCTTCGCTGTCGTCGTCACCCTGTTCTTCATCGCTGGCGCTACCATCGGTCAGACCATCGCTTCTGCCATCCCGACTTGGCTGCAGACCGGTCTCTCCGCTGCAGGCGGCATGATGCGCTTCGTCGGCTTCGCCGTCCTGCTCAAGGTTATGATGAACCGCGATATGTGGGGCTTCTTCCTCATGGGCTTTGGCCTCGCGCTCATCACCGTTGCCAACGATTCTCTGGCAACCCCTGCCCTGCTCATCCTCGCTCTCATCGGCTTCGGCATCGCTTTCTGGGACTTCCAGCAGCAGACCGAGCTGAAGGGTGCAGCTGTTTCTGACGGAGGTGACTTCGAAGATGGCATCTAATGAGTATGTGATCCCGGAGCACTACGAGGATCTCACTCCTGCTCCGCAGCTCGACCAGAAGACCCTCAACAAGATGGCTTGGCGCTCCTGCTTCCTGCAGGCATCGTTTAACTACGAGCGTATGCAGGCCGCTGGCTGGCTCTACTCCATCATCCCCGGTCTGGAGAAGATCCACACCAACAAGAACGACCTCGCGGCTTCCATGAGCCACAACCTGGAGTTCTTCAACACCCACCCGTTCCTCGTTACCTTTGTTATGGGCATCGTGCTTTCGCTCGAGCAGAACAAGGTTGACATCCCCACGATTCGCGCCGTCCGCGTCGCCGCAATGGGCCCGCTCGGTGGTATCGGTGACGCCCTGTTCTGGCTGACGCTCGTGCCTATCACGGCCGGCATCACCTCTAACATGGCCATCAACGGCAACGCCGCTGCGCCGATTATCTTCCTGGTGATCTTCAACGTCGTCCAGTTCGCTCTGCGCTTCTGGCTCATGAACTGGTCCTACAAGCTTGGCACCAGCGCTATTGACGCTCTGACCGCCAACATGCAGGCCTTCACGCGTGCCGCTTCCATCATGGGCGTCTTCGTCGTCGGTTGCCTGGTCGTCACCATGGGTGGCACCCAGATCAACCTCCAGATCCCCAACGGCACCACCCGTGGCCTCTCCGCTACTACCGTGATCGTCTCCGAGAAGGAGGCCGAGAACTTCACCGGTATGGAGGGCATCGATACCGAGACCGCTGAGGCCGGTACCATCGCCATGACCGATGAGGACGGCAACGCCCTCACCGCTTCCGATGCCGACGGCAACGCTGTCGAGTGCGGCGTCACCGATCTGGGCAACGGCATGGAGTCCGTTACCTACGGCACCGTCACCGAGGATCCGGTCAACTTCTCTGTTGCCGACACCCTCAACACCATCGTCCCGAAGCTCGTCCCGCTTATGCTTACGCTGCTGCTTTACTACATGTTCGCTAAGCACAGCTGGACCCCGACCAAGGGCATTCTGCTGCTCTTCGTCCTCGGCATCCTGGGCGCTGGCCCGCTTGGTCTCTGGCCGAGCATCTGGTAAGGCTCTAGCTTGAGGGGTGTGTCCCTACGCGGCTCACACCCCGACCCCTTAAGCCATGTGTATGTTAAAAGCCGCGTGCTCGAAAGAGCGCGCGGCTTTTGTTTTCTTGTTGATTCGGGTGTGGCAGACAGATAATGCTAGACACCCAAGGTAGTAGCCGAGTTTGAGAAAATGGGAGGATAGGATGGCGATCGGAACGCGTAAGCAACCGCTGTACGATCAGCTGGTCGATATTCTGACCGAAAAGATCGACCATGAATATCGCGTCGGTGACATGATTCCTTCCGAGCGCGAACTTTCGGAGCGCTATGGTCTCTCGCGCACTACGGTACGCCTGGCTCTGCAGGAACTGGAGCGTTTAGGACTGGTGGTTCGGCAGCACGGTCGCGGCACCTTTGTGACCGACCGTTCGGCAAAGGCAACCAATCTTATGCAGTCCTACAGCTTTACCGAGCAGATGCGCGCGATGGGTCGCGACCCCGAGACCACGATTCTCGAGTTTTGCGAGATGGAGGCCGATAAGAATCTGGCCGAGCATATGGGATTGCGTATCGGCGATCGCATTTTTAAGCTCAAGCGCCTTCGTTCTGCCGACAACATGCCCATGATGGTCGAACGCAGCTATCTACCGGTTCGTCAATTTCTGTCCCTAAAGCGACCGCTACTGGAGCGTAAGCCGCTTTATGATGTGATTGAGCAAGACTTTCAGCAAAAGATACGCGTGGCCGAAGAGGAGTTCTATGCGAGCATAGCCCGTCCCACCGACGCTCACCTTTTGGGAATTGTCGAGGGCTCGCCTGTGCTCGATTTGGTCAGGACTACGTATAACGAGTCAAACGAGGTTGTGGAGTACACACTCTCGGTTGCTCGTGCCGATCAGTTTAAATACAAGGTTTACCACCAGCGTAGCGATTAGTGTCCGCATCGTTTCCATATGATGATTCTTTGCATTTAACTGGTTACTACCAGATAACCAACCGAAGTGTATAATTGCACGTCAGAGGATTACTTCTAGAGAGAGGTATTAGAAATGTTCGAGAAGAGTGTCGAGGAGCTCACCGAGCTCGGCGCCCAGATCACCACGGCCGAGATTGCTCAGCAGCCCGAGCTTTGGCGTGATACGCTCAACATCTATCGCGAGAACAAGGAGGCCATCGAGGCCTTCCTGGCCGAGGCTCGCGCTATGGGCGAGGGTCGTCTGTCCGTTGTCTTCACCGGTGCCGGTACGTCCGACTACGTTGGCGATACCTGCGCCCCGTACCTGCGTCACGCTGGCAACACTGATCTCTACGACTTTAAGCCCATCGCCACGACCGACATCGTGAGCGCCCCGCGTGACTTCCTGCGCGCCGAGGATCCCACGCTCGTGGTTTCCTTTGCCCGCTCTGGCAACAGCCCCGAGAGCCTTGCCGCCGTTGCCGTTGCCAAGGAGCTCGTCCACAACGTCAAGTTCCTCAACATCACCTGCGCTCCCGAGGGCAAGCTCGCCGTCGAGTCTGCCGATGATCCCAATGCGCTGACGCTGCTCATTCCGCGCGCCAACGACAAGGGCTTCGCCATGACCGGTTCTTATTCCTGCATGACCCTGCTCTCCACCCTTATTTTCGACACTGCCTCTGACGAGCAGAAGGCCGAGTGGGTCGAGACCATCGCCAAGATGGGCGAGGAGGTCATCTCCCGTGAGCCCGAGATCGCCGATTACCTGGCTGGCGACTTCAACCGCGTGACCTACTTGGGTTCTGGCTCCTTCGGTGGCCTTGCCCAGGAGAGCCAGCTCAAGATCCTCGAGCTCGCTCACGGTCTGGTCGCTACTTCCTACGACACCTCCATGGGCTATCGTCACGGACCTAAGTCCTTTGTCGACGATAAGACGCTCGTCTTCGTGTTCGTCAACAACGACGCCTACACCCGTCAGTACGACATCGACATCCTCAACGAGATCGGTGGCGACGAGATCGCTCAGCACACCATCGCCGTTCAGCAGGAAGGTGCCACCGTCTATGAGGGCGAGTCCTTCACCTTTAAGGGCTACGAAGCGCTTCCCGAGGGCTACCTCGCTCTGCCGTTCGTGATGTTTGCCCAGGCCATCAGCCTGCTCAACTCCGTGCGCGTGGGCAACACGCCCGATACGCCGAGCCCCACCGGCACGGTCAACCGCGTGGTCAAGGGCGTGACGATTCACCCCTTCACCGCTTAATCGCGTCCCTCTGTAAGGGCGCCCGTCCGCTCATAACGGCGGGCGGGCGCTTTTTGTTTTACCTGAGCTGGGTATAGCATCACCACAGTCAACTGCTTTAGAAGCAAGGAGTGCATATGAGCACGTACGCAATTAAGGCTGACAAGTTCTTCTTGCCGGCAGGCCCGCAACTGGGCGGCTATCTTATGGTCGAGGACGGCGTCTTTGGCGCCTGGCAGGCCGACGAGCCCTCTTGCGAGATTAAGGACTACACGGGATCGTGGATCGCACCGGGTATGGTCGATACTCACATCCATGGCTTCTACAACCACTCAACTACCGATAACGATCCCGAGGGCATCGATATCAGCTCAACCGAGCTCGCCCGTCGCGGTACCACCAGCTGGCTGCCCACGACGTTCACCGATGGCGTCGAGCAGATCAAGGACGCCTGCGCCGCTATCGCCAAGGCGGACGAGGGCCGCGGCCCCGACTTCTGCGGTGCTCGCATTCAGGGCATCTACCTGGAGGGCCCCTTCTTTACCATGAAGCACGTGGGCGCGCAGAACCCCGCTTATCTTATCGATCCCTCCGAGGAGGTCTTCGATCAGTGGCAGGAGGCTGCGGGTGGTCGCATCGTTAAGAGCGCCATGGCGGCCGAGCGCGACGGTGCCGCTGCTTATGCGGCTGCTCTGAACGCCAAGGGTGTGGTGACCAGCATCGGTCACTCCGACGCCACCTACGATGAGTGCATCGCCGCCATCAACGCCGGTGCCAGCTGCTTTACGCATACCTATAACGGTCAGCGCGGCCTGCATCACCGTGAGCCCGGTGTCGTGGGCGCTGCCATGTCCACGCCCGAGACCTACGCCGAGATCATCTGTGACGGCAAGCACGTAAACCCTGCCGCCATCAAGGCACTGCTGCAGGCAAAGGGCTGGCAGCACACGGTGCTCATCACCGACTGCCTGGGTTGCGGCGGCATGCCCGAGGGCAGCTACACCAGTGGTGGCATGGACGTTATCATGAAGGACAACCTGTGCTGGCTCGCCGACGGCAAGAGCATTGCCGGCTCGGTGCTTACGCTTGCCCAGGGCGTCAAGAATATCGTCGACTGGGGCATCGCCAGCGCCGATATCGCCATTCGCATGGCAACCGAGGTGCCGGCACGCTCCGCGCACATCGAGGATAAGTGCGGCAGCATCATGCCGGGTCGCGACGCCGACTTTGTCGTGTTCGACCATGAGCTCACCCTCGTCGAGACGTATGTTGGCGGCCAGAGCGTCGGCAACGCCTTTACCGAGTAACGATAAAAAAGACGGCGGGCCCGAAATTGCTCGGACCCGCCGTATGAGTTAAACGCTCAAAAGCACCTTAACAGTTACAGCTTGTTAGCAATCTTCTTTGCCGTGCGCTTAACGCCGGCCACCAGACCTCCCGCAGGATGCTCCTTCTCGTATGCTAGGCGCTTCTCACGCTTGGCGTATTCTTCGACGATGATGTCGCCATACTCGTCTTCGATCTTGTCGAAGAAGTCGACGGCGCCCTTAATTTCCTCGGCGGTCGGGTGTCCCTTTTGGACACCGCCGGCGAGCTTGAATGGCCCCCACGTATCAAAACCGGGGCAGCCGTAGACACCCATAAAGATGGCCTGCTTCATGCGGCAGATACCATCGATATCCTTGCCGTACCACTTGTTTTTGCCACCGTAGGTCATAAGGCCAAACACCTTGTCCTGCGGCTGCAGCACGTTCGTGAGCACGCGTGCCATGTCCTTGTCGATCTCGGAGTAATAGATTCCCGTGGCGACACCGATCAGATGATATTCGTGCAGGTTGGGATACTCGTTTTTACCGAGTGCCTTTACATCGAGGGTATCGATCTCGGGGTGTGCCTCGACGATGGCGTCCACGAGCTTTTTCGTATTGCCGTGATGGCGCGAGGCGAAGAGGATGATGGTTCGCATAAGAAGGCCTTTCAGCTGTAATTGCATCAATGTCTGTATGGTACCCCGTTGCATGGCTGGGATACCGGACGTATCGATGAACGTGCGGGTTTGTCCTTTGGTCAGGGCCGAGACGGGTTCTTGCGAGCAAAAAGCAGTTGTTCGAAAGGATGGGCAATGGAATACGCTCTCTCCAACGATTCGATTTCTATTAAGGTGTCCACGGCTGGCGGTTCGTTTACCTCGATCGAGGCCGGAGGTCGCGAGTATCTGTGGCAGGGCGATCCCGCCGTGTGGTCCGGTCAGGCACCGATTTGCTTCCCGATTTGCGGAGGCTTGCGCGACAACAGCGCCATGACGTTTGCTGGGCATCATGTAAAGCTCGCCCGCCACGGGTTTGCGCGCAAACAGGAGTGGAAGCTACTGAGCCAAGGCAAGAACGAGCTGGCGATGTGCCTGGCTTCGGAGGATAACGCCGCGCTGCTGAGCGATTATCCGTACCCGTTTAAGATTGTCGCTCGTTATACGCTCGAGGATACCGCCGTGCGCGTCTCCTATGAGGTGACCAACGAGGGAACCGAGGACATGCCGTTCTTTATCGGCGGTCATCCCGGCTTTAGGTGTCCGCTCGATGAGGGCGAGGCCTATACGGACTACGAGCTGCGCTTTGAGAAAGACGAGGCTGCGGAGCTTTGCACCGCCGTGCCCTCGACCGGATTGATTGACGTGGCAAACCGTTCCAAGAACCCCATGGTGGGAAAGACGCTGCCCCTGTCGCACGAGCTCTTCGATTTTGCGGAGACCATCTTTGACGTGCTCGAGAGCCGCCAGGTCACGCTTTCTAAGAAGGGGGAGGACAAGGGCGTTCGCCTGAGCTTCGAGGGCTTCCCGTATCTCATTGTGTGGAGTAAGCCCGAGGGCGATTTTGTGGCAGTTGAGCCTTGGGGCGGCCTCTCGACCTGCTCCAATGAGGACGACGTACTTGAGCATAAGCGCGGCTGCCTTGTCGCCAAGCCCAAGGAGACCATCGTCCGCTCGTTCACGATTGAGATTCTGTAATTCCGTTTTGTCGACTCGTATCGCGAGGCATAAGGAGCCTGCGAGATAAGGAGCTAAAAATGATCCTCACCGTTACGATGAACCCGTCTGTCGATACGCGCTATCAGCTCGATGAGCTCATTATCGACGACGTCAACCGCGTGACGCCCGAAAAGACCGCCGGCGGCAAGGGCCTCAACGTGGCCCGTGTGCTGGGTCAGCTGGGCGACGACGTTGTGGCAACCGGTCTACTCGGCGGCCACATGGGCGCCTACATGGCTGAGCTCATGGACGCCAACGGTATTAACAACGACTTTGTGCCCATCAAGGGCGAGACTCGAATTTGCCTCAACATTCTCCACGCCGGCAACCAGACCGAGCTGCTCGAGAGCGGCCCGACAATTGCCCCCGAGGAGCTCGATGCCTTTACCGCCAAGTTTACCGAGCTTGCGGGCAAGGCCGACGTCGTCACCATTTCGGGTTCGCTGCCCCGCGGTGTCGAGGCAGACTACTATGCCAAGATCACGGGCATTGCAGAGAACGCCGGAGCCAAGGTGCTGCTCGATACCTCGGGTGCTTCGCTCGAGGCCGCCCTTAAGTCCGAAATTAAGCCCGAGCTGGTCAAGCCCAACCTGACCGAGATCAACGGCCTTCTGGGCACGAGCTTTACCACCGACGATGTGGACGAGCTCCGCGCCGCGCTCGCCTCTGATGCCCGCTTCTCCGATATCCCCTGGGTCGTCGTGTCCATGGGTGCTGCCGGCTCCGTTGGCTTCCACAACGGCCGTGCGTTCCGCGCAAAGACGCCCGATATCCCTGCCGTTAACGCCACGGGCTCTGGTGACTCCACTATCGCAGGCTTCGCGCATGCCATCGCTGCTGGCGCAGACGACGAGACGGTGCTGCGTACCGCCAACACTTGCGGCAAGCTCAACGCCATGGATCCTATGACCGGCCATCTGGTCATGGACCGTTGGGACGAGGTCTACAACGGCGTTGTCGTGACCGAGCTGTAAGGGCTTGGGCGTCGGTCCCGGCATCGCTTGCTAGCTCATGTCGACGACAAGTGCAGTAGCATTATGTCGGGGCGCGACGCCGACGTTGTCGTGTTCAATCCCGACCTTACCCTGGTCGAGACGTATGTGGGCGGCAACAGCGTCGGTAACGCGTTTATCGAGTAGCCGCCAAAGAAACGATCCGAGAGGGGATTTAGATGATTTACGGTGCATTGGGCGATATCGAGGAGTACCGCGGAATGCTCAAGGGCCTCGACGTGCTGATCGACTGGCTCGAGGAGAACGACCCGGCGCAGCTCGAGGTCGGCAGCCATCCGATTCTGGGCGACAAGGTCTTTGCGAACGTCATGGCTCCCACGACGCGTCCGGAGGCCGAGGCCCACTACGAGACGCATCAGCGCTATCACGACCTGCAGATCGACGTCGAGGGTCGCGAGGCCTTTAAGGTCGCCACGGGCAGCCTGACGCTGGTCCAGGAGTTTGACGAGAAGGACGACTACGATCTGGTCGATTCCGACGCCTCGATCGCCGGCGATCTTGCCGACGATAAGTTTGCGCTGTTCGTTGCCGGCGAGCCTCATATGCCCACGCTCAAGTTCCCGGGCGATGGCGCGCAGCCGGTCAAGAAGATCTGCTTTAAGCTGCTTGCAGACGCTTACTGGGAGGAGTAGCGAACTGCCTGGCAGAGCTATTCGTCTGATGGCGTGATTCCCCTAGGGAAATCACGCTAGGACCCCGCTAAACGTGTTTCCCTAGGGGAATCACGTTTAGCGGGGTTTTCTGTTTTTGAATAGGGAAGCCTCATTTATTTGCGAAGAACATCGGCTAGCCGCAGGATTGAAATCATCGACCGATAAGTGAGTTCCACTTTTTCGCCCGCAAGCAGTCGTTTCGAGCCAATCTCATCTAGCCCCACAAGCCGAGAAAACAGCGGGCCGCTCATCGTGCCATCGTCAATTGATTCCCTTATGGTCTTCAAAACGTCCGTATCATGAAGCGATGCCGAGCTGTAGGGGGCAACACGAGCGGAACTCTCAATTAACGACGAGACAAAAGGGTGGAGATGCTTTGGACATAGTCCATCAAACACCACATCCCCATTGTCGTTCGAGCCGACCAGGCGCCAAGTATAATGATCGACCCAGTCATCTCCGTCATAGATGACGTCCATGAGCAACTTCCCGTCTAGAGAGAAACCTATTTGGACATCGGGGCGCAAGACCGCAATCCATATCGGGCCTGCAGCAGCTCCAACCCAACGCACCACATAGGTTCCCTTTCGTACATGTGTATCAATCTGCCCCGAAATGCCGGTGAATGCAATTCCAGACCCGTTTGTCGGATAGCAATCGACGTATTTTTGTTTTCCGCTCACAACCTTGTATAGATATATCGTTCCAGCAAAAGAGAAGGTATCGTGGCTATTTTAAATCTATATGACCAATTCGAGCCCTCACCATGGCAATTGTTGCAGCTGGGTTTCTTTTCATTAAAATTTCACTTTGGTAAATCCCCGCCCCCTAAGCATTAAATCCGAAGTCCACCGAGTGGGCGAATCGGCAACAAAAAAGCCGCCCGAAGGCGGCTATCTTGTGCAATGGAGCCAGCGACCGGGCTCGAACCGGTGACCCCCGCTTTACGAGAGCGGTGCTCTACCAACTGAGCTACGCTGGCGGCCATGTGGTGACGCACTGAGGCGTCAACGGCTGTCTATGATACGGGACATCGCACATCCGTGCAAGTGTTCTGACGGCTTTTCTCACTTTAAATGCACTAATATTGGAGACGTGATGTCTCGCTCTTACGAGTCTCAAACAGAATGGGACTGCCATGGCTCAACCCAAGATCCTTCTCACGCGTATCGATGACCGGTTTATTTACGGGCAAGACGTCGAGCTGTGGAACGAGGCTATGGGTTCCAACCTCGTCCTAATCGTCAACGACGAGATTGCGGCGGATTCGCGCCAATGGGCACCCATGAGGGTGGCGGCGCCAGAAGGCGTTTGGACGCGGTTTTTCTCGGTGCAAAGGACCGTCGACATCATTCATACCGCAACGCCGCGCCAGTTGATTCTGATCATGGTGGCCTCACCCGCCGATGCACTCACGCTGGTTAAGGGTGGTGTGCCGATCACCAAGATCAGCATTGGCCATATGCAGACAGGGGAGGGCAAACGCTCTGTAACGCCCGCGGTCGCCATAGACGATGCGGATGTCGCTGCTCTCAGAGAGCTACAAAAGCTCGGCGTAGAGCTGGAAATCCGCTATCTCCCCAGCTCCAACCCCGACCCCATCGAAACCTTGCTCAATTGATCCCTTGGGGACGGAGGGAAAGGGATCATTTTGCCTTCGTAGGGGGTCTGTGTGGCGCCGTCTGCCAAAACTATGCCGGTTTACTACGACGAATTGCTTATCGCCGAGCATGCCAAATTTGCGGAGAATAAAACAGCAGGTAGACGAGTTGCTAATTTTTTATAAACCAGCGCGTGGTCGGACATCGTGGGTTCATCGTAGTAATTCGGCATAGTTTTGTTATGTCACCAATTCGGTGGCATCGAAAAAAAGATTTAGGCATGAAAAAGCGCCCGTCGGCGGTGTGCCGGCGGGCGCTGCTGTGCGATATGTCGCGCTGTGGGCTTAGTGCCTCATAAAGTGGTATTCGATCACATTGCTGTAGGGGTGACCCGGGCCCACAATGCCCTGCGGGAACAACGGCTGGTGCGGCGTGTCGGGGTACATCTCGGCCTCGAGAGCAAAGCCGGCGCCCCAGCCATAGTTAGCATCGTCCTTGGCGTGCTCGTCGCCCAGCCAGTTGCCGGTGTAGAGCTGCACGCCCGGGGCAGTGGTGTAGTAGTCCAGCTCGCGGCCGGTCCACATCTCCTCGACGTGCATCGCGCGGCGGAGATTGCGGCCGTACTGATAGCCATCGATGCACAGACAGTGATCGTAGCCACGGGCCTGCTTAATCTGCGGGTCGTCGGCCTCCATGCCGGGAGCGACGGGGCGCAGCTCGCGAAAGTCAAACGGTGTTCCCTCGACCGGAGCGATCTCGCCGGTGGGGATATTCTGCTCGTTGATGGGCAGGTAGTGGGCAGCGTTGGCAACAAAGAAGTGCTCGCAGTCCATGCCGGCGTTATGGCCGGCAAGGTTAAAGTATGTGTGGTTGGTCATGGACACGTACGTGGCGCGGTCGCTCTCGCAGCCATATTCGATGCGAAAGACGCCGGTGCGCGTCACGGTAAACACGGCCGTAAAGGTGCGGTTGCCGGGGAGACCCAGCTCGCCATCCTCAAGCGAGGTGGTCATGCGAACGGCGTTGTGAGTCTCGTCGAGTTCAACGTCCCACACGCGCTTGTGCAGACCATGCTCAAGGTCGCTGTGCAGGTTGTTGGCGCCTTCGTTGGCCGGCATATGCCAGTCCGTGCCAGCGATAGTGATCGTGGCACCTGCAGTGCGGTTGGCCACGGGGCCGATGGTCGCGCCAAAGCAGGCGGGGTTGTCAAAGTAATCCTCGAGCTTATCGAAGCCCAGCACCACATCGCGCACGTTGCCGGGGATGTCGGGCACGTCGATGCCCAACACGGTGGCGCCATAGTCCATAATGCGAACGCAGATCTCGGGCCCGTTGAGGGTGTAACGATGAACGGGGGTACCGCACGGCGCGGTGCCGAAAAGCTCGGAAGTGATCATTTGGTTCCTAACATCGAGGTATTTCCGACAAACTGTAGCGCGAACAGGCAAGATTATCACTACACCCCACTAAAGCAGGGGGTATTTTTCTCAAAAAAGTGATGATTGGAGCTGTGCGGGCGTTCATTTCTGACGCGCGCGAGTCTGATACAATTTGTTCGTTATTGTTTGAATTGACGTGAGCGTGGAACAGCGAGGACTCATCGTGATTAAAGCGGAGCGACAGGATAAGGTTCGGCAGCTGCTCGAGGAACAGGGAACGGTCTCGGTCAAGGAGATTTCGGATGCGTTAGGTGTCTCGGATATGACGATCCGCCGTGATCTTGAGGAGCTTGCGAGCCTGGGCGAGATCGAGCGCGTGCACGGCGGAGCCCGCAGTGCGCAGGGCCGTCCACACGCTATGCTGCGCCATGAGTATTCGCACAGCGAAAAGCGCACGAAGCATGCCGAGGAAAAGTTGCAGATTGCGCGCCGTTCTGTGGAGCTTATCGAGGAAGGCTCGACCATCTTTTTGGGCACGGGCACCACGGTTGAGCAGATGGCCTCGATGCTGCCGGCGTTTCTCCTGCGCATTGTGACCAATTCGCTTTCGGTGTTTAACCTGCTCGAGGCGCGCGAAGACTGCGACCTGTGCCTGGTGGGCGGCATGTACCGTCGCCGCACCGCCGCTTTTGTGGGACCAACGGCCGAGGATACCCTGCGTGCGCTGGGCATCGACGCGGCGTTTATCGGTGCCA
>JAUUSS010000016.1 GCA_030841765.1 Collinsella aerofaciens
GATGGTACGAGCATCCATTCGGCTTCCAAGGCGGCCACGGATAGAACGGGGCGAACAGAAAAGTGCGACGGACGGCTACTCCCCCGCCACGCTCGCGCGCAGCTTGGCGGCGATGGTGCCCGTGACCTTGCCGAGGTCGGCCATGCCAAACTGCTTGGACGCGGCTGGGCAGCGCCGCCACCATGCAGATAGCCGCGAGCACCAGGAAAGCGGAACGCCAGCCCACACTCACGATAAGCGAGCTCACGATCGGCGAGAGAATGGCTCCGCCAAAGCCCGAACCCGAAAGTGCGATGGAAACGGCAAGGAGCACGTAGACCTGCCACAGCTCACCCACAAAGCTCATGCCAGCAAGCACCGCCGAGGTAGCGATAACGGTGAGCGAGCCCAACACGTGGCCATGATCACGAAGCCGGAGGCCACCACGAGCCAGCCGGGGAAGAACTTACGCTGCTGGGGCATACTGCTCCTTATTTAACAAACGAATAGCCTGCGCCGGGCGCCGGTAGTGCCCAAGATTGCCTTGAAAGACAAGGGCATAGGCCTTATGGCCATGCCCGCAGGCTTGAAAGGCAAGGTTGGGTGCTACCGGTGGTCGGCGATATAGCCCAAAGCGACGGCGGTATAAGCCGCAGCACCGAGCGGCAGCTCGGCATCGCTAAAGCGCGCCTTGGGATGATGCTGGGCAAAGTGTTCGTCCGTATCGGTCACAGCCGCGCCGATCGTAAAGTATGCGCTCGGTATCTCACTCGAGATAAGCGCAAAGTCCTCGCTCGCCATGGCATGGAACAGCGGCAAGAAGGCGGCCTTGGGCAGCGTCGCACCCACGTAGCCAAGCGAAGCCTGGGTCACGTCGTCATCGAGCACGAGCGGGGGAACATCCGAGAGCGTCTCGATGGTGGCCGACGTGCGATACGTTGCGGCCACGCCGTTGACGACCTCGGCGATACGCTCCTTGAGGTGCTCCATAAGCTCAACGTCAAAGCCGCGCAGCGTGCCTTCGAGCACGCAGGTATCTGGGATGACGTTGGCCGCTTGACCACCGGCAAACTTACCCACGGTCAGTGCGACCTCCTTGGCCGCCGGCACCTCGCGGGAGATGAGCTCCTGAAGCGCCAGATGCACATGGACGCCGGCCGTGATGGGGTCGATGCAGATCTCGGGGCTCGAGCCATGGCCGCCCTTGCCCTGCAGCGTGATGCGGAAACCGTACACGCCCGAAAGCGCCGGACTCCCATAGAGCACCAGGCCGAGCGGCGATTGGCTGTTAACATGCATGGCAAAAGCCGCCTGGGGGCGTGGGTTCTGCAGCAGACCGTCGACGATGGCGGCACGGGCACCCTCAAAGGTTTCCTCGCCCGGCTGGAACAGCAACTTAACCGTGGCGTTGGCGTCGAGAAGCTCGGACTCGCGGGCCTTGAGCATACGAGCCGCACCAAGCAGCGCCGTCGCGTGCATATCGTGACCGCAAGCATGCATGCAGCCATTGGTGGATGCAAAGGGCTCGCCGGATTCCTCGGCAACGGGCAGGGCATCCATGTCGCCGCGGAGCATGATGACCGTACCGGCCTGCTTGTCCGTGCACGTACCATTACCCCGAGCAGCAGCTGCCGCCCCGGCACCGATAAGGCCAACGACACAGGAGCCGTCAACAAGCACGGCATAGGGAATATCCATCTCGTCCAGACGCGCCTGGATAAAGGCGGACGTCTGCGGAAGGTTGTTACCCAGCTCGGGCATCTGGTGTAGATCGTGTCGCCACACAGCAAGCTCGTCTGCAAAAGTCTGAGCTTCTGCAACAAGACCGTCACCGATAGCGGCCTGCGCCGCTGCGGTAGCCTTGGGCGCTGGTTGCGGTTGAAAATCGGACAAAGCTGGTGCCATAGATGCCCTCCAGTAACGTTTTTGCAGCAAGCACTTTGATAGCATAAAGTGCAAGGTACAACTTTAAGGGCGACGCATAAAAAATGCCGCCCCGGGAGGGCGGCGCAACAAGTTGTTTACAATTGCGGGCGCGGCTTTTTGCGCAAAAAATCGAAGTGAGTCTCACTCAAGATAATCGACAGGAAGATAAGCACGAAGCCGGCGAGCAGGCGCGAGGTGAGCGCCTCCCCCATCAGCAGCACCGAAAACAACACGCCCGAAGGCGACTCCATCGAAAGGAGCAGCGAGCCCGTCGAGGCCGGGACATGCGCCAGGCCGACGTTTTGGATGAGCAGAGCCGCGCATGTGCAGCCCACCGAGAGAAACGCCATCGCACTGATAAAGCTCGGCGTCCAAACGGACAGAGGCGCTTGGGTCTCGAATAGCAGCGACGTTGCCAGGCTCAGCACGCCGTTGCCCACAAACATCCAAAACGTGATGACGTTAATGTCCATTTTGCGACCGTACTTGGCAGTCACCGCCATCTGGATGGCGAAAAAGGCCGCACCCGCCAGCGTAATGACGTCACCGATGTTGAATTCAACGCTATCGAGCGCCACCAAACCAATGCCCGCCAAGCACAGCAGCGCCGCGCCCAGGTTATAACGGGTGAGTTTTTCGCCGCTCAGAAAATAGCTCGCGAACGGTACAAGGATGCAATACGTGCCCGTCAAAAAAGCATTCTTGCCCGCCGTAGTATGTGCCAGACCGACCGTCTGCAACGCATAGGCCGCCCACATGAGCACGCCCATACTCAGGCCAACGATCAGGTTGCGAGCGTTGAGGTGCGCGATGATGCGCTTGTGGAAGACGGCAAACATGACCAACGCTGCGGGCAGAAAACGTACATAGAGCAGCGCGAACACCGGAATGGTGCCGAGTGCGTCCTTCATAGTGGTAAAGGAGTAGCCCCAGATGACCGCCACCGAAAGGAGCAGAACCTTCCAGAACAGCGGAGAGCGTGCGCCGGCGCCCCGGGGAATACCGCCCGCGCCCAAATCCTCACGGGCTACAGGGCTATCGGGCAAGTTTTCGATTTCGTTGGCAGCGTATTGGGCCATGGAACATCCTCGCACTCAATCTGGGCGTGGTGTCCGCACGCGTATAGCTGCGTGCCGCCTCATGGTCAAATAAAATCAGGGCGCACCGGACCCCCGGCACGCCCCGCTACTGTAGCAACAACCAAGCAGCCCGTGCAATTCACTACGCTAAAGCATCGGGTTGTAAGACCTCGATGTTCCGACGGCGTTTACGTTGCTGTATTAAATCAATTTAGTACTCTCCAGCTTTTCGATAATCCAGTCGTTGGCTTTGATGACCGGGCGGCGGAAGACGACGCCCAGGGCCAGCGACGGAATCAGATAGCTCGCCAGAATACCCAGCTCAACCCAGTACTCCATATGGTAGGCACCGGCCATGGCGGCGTGCATGGCGTTGATGCCGTGGGTAAACGGCAGGAACGGGTAGATCGCCTGGAACACGGGACCGGTCATCTCGATGGGGAACGTGCCGCCCGAACCGCCGACCTGCATGACCAACAGCACGACAGCGAGCGCTTTGCCGATATCGCCAAACGAAACCGTAAGCGTGTAGACGATATTGGAGAACACGAGACTCGCAACCCAGCCCGCCAGCACAAACTGCAACGGGTTGTCGCACTGGATGCCAAAGAACAGAATGTCGCCCGCGCACACGAGCGTTGCCTGCAGCAAGGCCAGACCGCCAAAGAACAGATAACGGCCCAGGTAGATCTCGTGCAGGCGCACGGGAATGAGCTCGTTGATAAGCTCATCGTCAACCGAGACCTTCATCATGGCCGCCAGAACAATCGAGCCCACCCACAGCGACAAAATCGTATAGAACGGCGCCATGGCCGAGCCGTAGTTGCGGATCGGATAGACCGGCTTGCGGTCGAGCGCGACGGGACCGGAAAGCGACACGGCCAGACCCTCGGGGTCGTTGCCGATCATCGTCTTGATTGTGGCCAGGTCACCCGAGATCAGAGCGCTATCAAGCTCGTCCTTAAAGGCACTGATCTTGTCCGACGCCTCGCCCAGCTGATCGGAAGCCTTGTTGACGAGCTTTGCAGCCTTGGAGAGACCCTTAGCGAGCGAACCAGAAGCGTCGGTCAGACCGCTCACGGCGCTATCCAAGTCGCCCGAGATACCGTTCAGGGAATCCAGAACGCCCGAAATGGTCTTCTTGAGCTCCTTGGCCTTGACCGAAAACGTAGAGTCGTAGTCAGTCTTGGCACCCGAGATACCCGCCTTGGCATCGGCGATGGCCTGGTCGACCTCGGCACGCGAGTTGTTGACCTCCGCCATGCTGTCCGAAAGGGACTTTGCGGTCGCCGTCAGGTCTTTCGCATTGTTGCGGTACTCCACGGCAATTCTGCCCAGCGACGTCGCAGCGGACTTGAGGCCGTCTTTGAGCTTGTCATCACTCACCTGGTCGGCTAGGTTGCGGAGCCGATCGGCCATCGCATCGATATCGTCAGCACGCGTATTGAGTGCCGCCGCGGCTTCGTTGAGCTGAGATACCGTAAGGTCAACATGCTGATTCGCTGCGTCGAATGCCTTCGCAAGCTCGGCGGAGACGTTGTCGAACGAACCCGCGCTTCCGTCAATCGCCGCGTTAACGGCATCGTTGGCGGCCTTGAGCGCTTCCTTGGAATCATTGATGCCGCTCTTGGCGTGCTCCATCAGCTGCTTCGTCGACTCATCAACGGTGCCCGTCTGCTTGAGCATGCCGCCCGCCGATGTCAGTGAATCGGACGTAGAGCTCAAAATGCCCGCAAGCGACGTCGCGCTCGCCTGAACGTCCTGCAGGTCCTCGACCGAATCGCCCAGCGTAGAGGACAGATTGGCGATAAAGTTGCTCACCTGGTCGGTACTCATATAGTCGAGCAGGCTGGACACGGTCTTAAGGCCGATGGTCGTGATGGTTTCGGTAAAGGTCTCGTTGACCTGACTCTGGACGGCGCTCGAGCCTTTCTCGGTCACAATCTGTGCGATGGCGTTGGCCTTCTGGTTCTCATAGAACTCGATATCGGCGTGCTTCACCTCGGTCGAGAAAAGCGTCATCATGTCGGCGCTAAACGTTTTAGGGATAACGACGGCAGCGTAGTACGCGCCCGACTTAACGCCCTCAATCGCCTTATCGCGATCGTTGAGCACAACCCAATCGAAGTTCTCGTTGCCGCGCAGGGTGGCGGTCACGTTTTCGCCCACGTTGACCTCGACAGGGATCAAATCGCTCTCGTAACCCTCATCGGTGTTGACCACGGCGATCTTAAGATTGCCAGTGTTGCCGTACGGATCCCAGCTGCCAGCGATATTAAACCACGCGTACAGGCACGGTACGATAATGAGACCCATCACGACAACCAAGCCGATTACGGAGCGAGACACGTTTTGGACATCGCGCTTAAACAGGTGCAGGATGTTTTTCATTTATGCCTCACCTCCTTTGGAGTGCTTGCCGAGCGGGGTGGTGTCCCCGTCGTTTCCGTTTACGTTGTCAACGCCATCGGCATCTTGAGCCTTACGATGCGCACCGATATGCGGCAGACGGCTCGTAGGCTGTTCGCCGCCCTTGGCACCACGCTCGCTGGCGTTGAGGCCAAACATGCGACGGGCGGCAGGGATGGCGGCCGTGTGCTCGCGCATCTCGCGGCGAAGGTCCTCGTCCGAAAGCGCCGAGATACGCATCTGGGTATTGAGGCTCGCGCGGATATATTCGATATTGATGAGCCAGCCACAGATGGCGATAACCGAAATGATCCAGATAACGAGCAGGATGATCTTGCCGTTATTGTCGATATCGAGCACCGTCGACAGTACAAAGAGCAGGACCTGCACGCCTACCACGGCGGCAAAACCGCCCTTGATGTAGTACGGGTAGCGATGCTCAAACGCCACGGCATGATCGAGCAGCTCGCGACGGTACGAATCCGAATCGAGCATGACGCGCATGGCCGTGCGCAGCGAATAGCGCTGGCGCGGCAGGTCGTTGGACTCGCAGATCATGAGGCCCGTCGTGGAAAGCTGCTTATCAAAGAGCAGGTTGAGGTTGAGCAGCAACGGGCGCAGCTGCAGACCGATAAAGAGCGCGATGATAAGGAACACGCCCAGGATGCACAGGTTGAACAGGTAGTTGAACGAGTACATGCCGCCGACCGTCTCGCGCAGCAGATTGATGCCGTAGGTAAAGGGCAGCAGCGGATGCAGCCACTGGAAGAAGCCGGGCATCATCTCGATGGGATACATGCCCGACGAACCCGGAATCTGCACGATAACGAGAATGACACCGATAGCCTTGCCGATATGCTTAAACGTGGTGGACAGCGCATAGATGATGTTGACGTAGGTGAACGAGATAGCGATGCCGCCCAGCACGAACAGCAGCGGGTTGACGCACTGCACGCCAATCACCAAATCGCCCACCGTAACGATGATGGCCTGGAACGCGCCCAGGATCACCAGCAGCAGCCAGCGGCCAAAGTAGCCCTGACGCGCCGTAAAGCTACCGATGCCCTCGCGGTCGACCTCGAGTTTGTAGATAGCGATGAGCACATAGCCGCCCACCCACAGCGCCAGATTAGTGTAGAAGGGCGCGATGCCCGAGCCAAAGCTCTTGACCGGATAGATTGACTTGGACGTCAGCTCAACCGGAGATGCCATGAAATCTGCCACGTCATTGACGTCGACGTCCATGAAGTCGGCTAACTCGCCCATAGACTCAGAGGTCTGCAGCGCCGCAATGTCATTAGCGGCGGTCGCGAGCTTGTCCTGGACCTTGGCAAGCGAGGAATCGGTCTGGGACAGCGTGGTCTTGGCCTGGCCGAGCGTAGCGCTAAGCTGCGCCAACGTGCCGCGCGCATTTGCAAGTGTAGGTGTCATACCCGAGACGATACCGGTCAGGTCGCCCGAAACGGCAGCAAAAGAGTCGAGCGCGCTCGAGGCCTTCGGCAGCGCGTTTTGGCCCAAGTCCGTCTGGGCTTGGCCAAGGTTGGTCGCACCGGTATGAATTGCGTTATTGATAGCGTCACTGGCACCCGAAACAGCCGCTGCGTCATTCGCCATGGCGCTCGACTGCGCGGACAGACCGTCCTTGATGCTCTGAAGCTTTTCATTCTGCTCTCGAAGCAAATCGATGGTCGATACAATGCGCGCGTCAATTTCCTCGGAACCTGTCGACGTGTCATTGGCGAGAATCTCCAAGTGCCCGATAACGGCCTTATTGTGGTCGATCGTCGCTTGAAGAGACTCGAGCGAGTTGTCGATACGGGTGGTCGTAGATGTGACCGCGCCCGTCAGCTTGCCGATGGCAGCGTTCGCAGAGGCCGACGTCTTGGTGAGCGCAAGGCTGCCTTCCGAGAGCGCCTTGGAGAGCGAGGTGATGGAGTTGCCCGCCGTGGTGCGAGCTTCGCTCAGCAGGTCGTTGCCCTGGGAGATCGCCTGCGTCAGCGACGGTGCCTGGCCTTGCAAGCCGGCAAGTGCCGCATCAGCCGAGGCGATAGCGCCACTCGTCTTATCGATGGCGGCATTCATATCGCCAATCGAATCGCGCACCTCGCCCAAGGTGTCGGACGCCTCGGACACCGAACTTGCCAGCGAGTCCTGAGTCTGGGTTGCCTTGTCCTTTAAATCGACACCGGCATCCTTGGCGATACCGGCAACAGTCTTGCCTACCGTAGAGACAAATTCCGAGTTGATCTGCTCCTCGATGGTGTTTGCACCGGTATCGGTAACCTTGGGCGCAATGGCGCTCTTCTTCTCATTGACGTAGTACGTGAGCTTGGGCTGATGGTAGTTGCCGTCGAGCATCGAAACCAGGTTATCCGAGAAGTTCTTGGGAATCACGATAGCGGCATAGTACTCGCCGCTCTCGACGCCCTCCTTGGCATCGGCCGTCGAGTCGACGAACGTCCAGCCCAACTGATGATTCTCCTTGAGCTGGTCGACCACTTTGTCGCCAGCGTTGAGCTCACCCACCAAGTCGTTTTGGGTGCCTCGATCGTTGTTGGCGATAGCAATCTTGATGCCTTGGGTGTTTCCATACGGATCCCAGTTTGCCACGATGTTATACCAGGCATACAGCGAGGGAATAACGCACACGCCTAGGGTAACCACCAGGGCGACGGGGTTCACAAGCAGTCGCTTAATGTCGCGCTTAAATATCGCAAAGGACACCTTTGCATTGGATAGTTTGCTGCCGAGACTCACGCTTGGACCATCCATCCTGTCGTTAAATCGAATCGTACTATCGACAACCATTGTAGTAGGCGCTTTAACGTCTCAAAGCACAATGGTGTTGAGTTTTGCGGGTAGCAATATACTACGAAGATGAGTTAACGTACAGATGTACAGTATCCTAAATTTCAGCAGGTCACAAAACCACAACCCGCACAAATTAGCAATTCAAATAGTCATCGGGGACGTTCTTAAATGACTAGTCAAACAAGAACGTCCCCAATGACTACTTAGGACCACGGCAACGTCGATGTTTTGGCAATGCCAGCGAGCGGGCGCCAGAGCGAACAAATTGGCATGAAAAGAGGACGGCATAGACCTTCTGGTCATGCCGTCCTCTTTGAATGACAAGTTGTCGCTCTGGCGCCCGCGCAGCGTCGAGCCGTTACGCGGTTTGGTAAAACCGCGTAACTACCTAACTACATCAAGTTGCAAACAGCTGCAGCGAAGGCTACGGGGTCCTCGGGAAGGATGCCCTCGACCAGCAGAGCCTGGTCATAGAGCAGACCGGAGTACTGCTTGATCTTGTCGGCGTCGCCTGCCTTCTGGGCAGCGACAAGCTTGTCAAAGACCGGGTGCTTGGCGTTGAGCTCGAGCACGCGTTGGCTCTTGGGCATGCCGTCGGGCGCGCCCTCGGGTCCCTTCTGGAGCACCTTCTCCATCTCGAGCGAAAGTGGGCCCTCGGTGGTGATGCAAGCGGGGGCATCGGTCAGGCGCGCGGAGACGGCAACTTTCTCGACCTTGTCACCGAGCGCCTCCTTCATTGCGCTAAAGAGATCCTCGTTCTCCTTGGTGGCGTCCTCGGCCTCCTTCTTCTCGTCCTCGGTCGCCAGATCAAGATCGCCAGTCGCAACGTTCTTGAGCTCCAGATGACGATCCTCGACCTCGGGCTCGGCACCGTCGGCCACGGCCTTTTCGGCAGCCTCGCGGGCAGCATCGTCCTCGTAGATCTTGGGCATATCGGCGGCAACGTACTCACGCATAGCCTGGAACGTGAACTCATCCACATCCTGCGTCAGCAGCAGCACGTCATAGCCGCGGTCGAGCACGCCCTTTACCACGGGCATCTTGGCCAAGCGCTCACGCGAATCGCCGGCGGCGTAGTAGATGGCCTTCTGATCCTCGGGCATGCCCTTGGCATACTCGGCCAGGGTAATCATCTTCTGTTCCTTGGCAGACCAGAACAGCAACAGGTCGGCGAGCTCATCGGCCTTCATGCCATAGCTCGAGTAGATGCCGTACTTGAGGCCGCGGCCAAAGTTCTCAAAGAACTTCTCGTAGGCCTCGCGGTCGTTGTCGCGCATATCCTCAAGGTCGGCGGTAATCTTCTTTTCCACACGCTTGGCGATGGCCTTGAGCTGACGGTTCTGCTGCAGCGTCTCGCGCGAGATGTTGAGCGACACGTCGGCGGAATCCACGACGCCGCGGACAAAGTTGTAGTAGTCGGGCAGCAGGTCGTCGCACTTCTCCATAATCAGGACGTTGGAGCTGTAGAGCGACAGGCCCTTCTCGTAATCTTTGCTGTACAGATCGAACGGCGCGCGACCTGGCACAAACAGCAGTGCGTCGTACTCGAGCGTACCCTCGGCGTGGAAGCTGATGGTGCGCGCCGGATCGTCAAAGTCGTGGAACGTGGACTTGTAGAACTCGTCGTAGTCCTTCTGCTCGACATCGGAGCTGCGCTTTTTCCAGATCGGCGTCATGGAGTTGACGGTCTCAAGCTCCTGGTAGTCCTCGTACTCGGGCTTGTAATCGTCGCCGGCGTCCTCGGGCTTGGGTTTCTGGCGGCTCTTGGACACCATCATCTGAATCGGGTAGCGCACATAGTTGCTGTACTGCTGAATCAGGCTCTTGAGGCCCCACTCGGTCAGGAAGCGATCGTAGGTCTCGGCCTCGCCGTCGGCGTCGAGCTTCTCGTTCTCGCGCAGCGTCAGGATGACATCGGTACCGTGCTCGGCGCGCTCGCCGTCCTCGATGGTGTAGCCCTCAAGACCGTCGGATTCCCACACATGGGCGACATCCTCGCCGTAGGCGCGGCTGACGACCTTCACATGGCTGGCGACCATAAAAGCCGAGTAGAAGCCCACGCCAAACTGGCCGATGATGTCGACATCCGAACCCTGCTGCTCGGCGTTCTCGGTCTTAAACTCCTCGGAGCCGGAATGAGCGATAGTGCCTAGGTTGCGCTCGAGCTCCTCGGCGGTCATGCCAATGCCGTTATCCGAGATGGTAATGGTGCGGGCGTCTTTATCAAAGGAGACGCGAATGGCCAGGTCGCCCTGGTCGATCTTGACGCTCGGGTCCTGCAGACTCTTAAAGTTGAGCTTGTCGACGGCGTCGCTCGCGTTAGAGATAAGCTCGCGCAGGAAGATTTCCTTATTGGTGTAGATGGAGTTGATCATGAGGTCGAGCAGTTTTTTGCTCTCGGTCTTAAATTGACGCATGTGCAGTCCTTTCGCGCTACCCCCGTCCGCAAAAACGGCCCGGTCGCCCGAGCCGAATCGCAGACCTGCTATGTTCAGACTTAGATTTTATAACCCATTAGCGCGCATATATACATACGGAATCGAAAAACTGTATGTCTAAGCGCTCCGATGCGCCAATTGCCAAGGAGCGTCCCCAACTGCCGGCAGAAAAGGAACGTCCCTATCTGCCATCTACGCGCTTGGCCATCCAGACATGGGGCTGGCCCTCGTCTTCGTAATCTACCGGGGCGATTTGCGTGTAGCCCGCCTTTGCATAGAGCGGCAACACGTATTCCTGCGCATGCAGCTTAATAAGCTTAGCGCCGGCATCGCGTGCACACGAAGCACTGGCTTCGACGATCGCACTCGCCAGTCCGCGACGACGCATAGCCGGCAGCACGGCGACGCGCCCCATAATGTAGGTCTCCCCCGCCGCAACGCCTTCGTCCATGTCGCATGCCGGCAACACCGGGGCCTCTGCGTCAGCCACGCGCTCAAGCTCTTCGGGAAACACGCGCGAGCAACCGGCAAGCTCGCCGTCTGCATAGAGCGTCACATGAATGCAGTTCGGATCCTCGTCGATAGCGTCGAACTCATTCTCGTAGCCCTGCTCGTCCATAAAAACGACGCGGCGCACCAGCGCCGCGTCATCAAAGCATCCCGTCTTAAGTTGGATATCCATGGCTGCCCCTTCATTCAATGCGAACGTTAGGGACAGATTTTAGCGAAAATGGGCTCCACGCACGCTAAACTTCGCGCGAGCCTTCGCCAGGCAGTCGTAATGACCCACGTTATGGGCATCGCTCGCGATGAAGCTGTACAGGTTCTGATCGAACAGGCGCTGTGCCGGCTTTTTCTCGCGACCAAAGCGACCGCCGGCAATAAAGTCCGCCGAAGCCTGCAGCTTGCAGCCCATATCGACCAGGCGCTCCGCCACGCTTACATCCTTTTGAACCGCACGATAGCGCTCAGGATGAGCGATAATCACCTGGTAACCACGGCACTGCAAATCGTAAATCGTGTTCTCGTACTCTCTAAACGCATACGCATCGGCATGCGTCGAAAGCTCGAGCAGAAACTCGTTGGTTCCATCGAAATGCAAGTGCTCCGCAGCATCGATACCAAGCTCAACAAGCTTTCGATGGTTGACCTCGAAGCCCATCTGGAGCGGAAAACCGTCAGCGTTATCACGCAGCAGCTCAAAGGCATCCCACATCTTGTCGTAATCAAAATAGGGATCACGGCAGTGAGGAGTGCAAACGATTCTGGTTACACCGGCCCGCTTGGCAGCCTCGAGCATCGCCAAGCTCTCATCGAGATCGGCGGCGCCGTCGTCTACACCCGGCAAGATATGGCAATGAATGTCACGCATAGGTCAGCCTTAATCAACTAAACGTTTGCTCGGTTGGTGAAGATGCCCTTTTTGGAAGTCCCCTGATCGTCGGAGCCCTTCTTCACCTTCTTACCGTCCTTGGTGTAGTAGGAGTAGTAGTACTCGCTGGTCTCGGTCTCGCAGTAGTTCATAACGGTACCGATGAGCTTGACCTTCTCGGACTTCTTAAGCTGACCGATGGCGTTGAGCGCCTCCTCGCGCTTGGTGAAATCCTCACGCACGACAAAAAGCGCACCGTCGGTCAGACTTGCGATCTCGGCAGCATCGATGAAGGTGCCGACCGGGGGAGCATCAAAGATAACGTACTGGAACTTGGCGGACAGTGCCTTTACCAGCTTGGCAAAGCGGTGAGAGACGATGATGTCGGCAGGATTGGGAATATGCGGCTCGGCATCGAGGAAGTAGAAGTTCTTCTGACCCGTCTCGACAATCGCCTGGTCAATAGAAACCTGCTCGGAAAGGACTGCATAGAGTCCGCCGCGGGAGCGGACGCCGAGCATATCGGCAAGGGACCTGCGACGCATATCAGCCTCGACCAGCAGGACGCTCTTGCCGCTGGTGGCGATAGCCTGGGCAAGGTTGATGGAAACCGTAGACTTGCCCTCGTTGGGAATCGAGGACGTAACGGTGATGGTGCGAATGGGGTCATCCACGCTCGCAAAGCGGATGTTGGCCAGAAGGGTCTTGGCGGCATTCTGTACAACGAGCTTATCGGTGTTCTTTGCCTTAGCCATGCCTATTTACCACCTTTCATAGCCGGAATTCGGCCAACAACGGGAATGCCCAGGAGCTCTTCTGCCTCTTCGGCACCGCGGATGCGGGTGTTGAGCATGTCTGCCAAAACGACATAGGCAACTGCGATAAAGATGCCCGCGAGGAACGCGACAGCAACGTACAGCATACGCTTGGGACCGCTGGGGGCTTCGGGGGTCTTAGCCTCGTCGATAACGTTGATGCTCTGGGCAGCGCCGACGTTCTGAGCGACCGTACTCACCGAGCTGGCCATGGCCTTTGCGACCTTAGCCGTCTCCTTGGCATCAGTGCCGGTAACCGAAAGCGTAATGACACGCGTGGTGGTCTCGGAGGAAACAGACACCTTGTAGTCATCCAGATCGGTGAGGCCCAGTTCATTGGCTGCGCCGCTCTTAACGCTATCGCTATCCAGCAGCGTGGCGATATCGTTGGAAAGCATCTGGCTCGCCGAGAGATCGTTGTAGCTCATCTGACCGCTATCGTCGGTCTTGGCGAGAATGTACATGCTCGTCGTCGCGGTATAGGTGTTGTCCATCGCAACGAAGGACACGATGCCCATGGCGATCGCGCAGACCACCGGAAGGGTGATGACCAGCTGAAGGTGCTTCTTCAGCAGCTGGAACAGTTCGAGAAGGGTCATGCAGCTTGCCTTTCATTTCCCCAGTTCGGATTGACAAAACTGTCCGTATGTTATCGCATCTTTTTACCGAGACCAAACTCTATACATAAGAAACAGGCTCTCCTGTAAAAATGTCGGAAGCAATCGTAAAATTGCACAACAACGCCGCACCCGAAAGTCAAATGCGGCGTCTGCATCAATATCTATGTTGTATCGCTATGCGAATGGCTCGTCCTGCCGTATGGGAAACGTCACCGTAATGGTGGTTCCCACGCCCAACTCGCTCGACAGATCGAGCGTGGCGTGATGATACAGGGCCGCATGCTTGACAATTGCAAGCCCCAGACCGGTTCCGCCGCGCGCCTTGGACCTACTCTTGTCCACGCGATAGAACCGCTCAAATACCTTGCCCTGTTCTTCAGGCGCGATACCGATTCCCGTGTCGGCGACCGCAAGGAACGGATGGCCTTCGTCGTTGGTGCCGCACTGCAGCGTAACCGCACCGCCGGGTCGATTGTAGCGGATGGCGTTGCTCGCCAGATTATAGATGAGCTCGTCAATCAAGCGCGACACGCCTTCGATGACCACAGGCTTGGTCTCATGACTTATCGTCACATTCGCCTGACGGGCGACCTGTTCAAGACGCTGCTCAACCGCGTAGATGGCACGCGAGAGCTCAATAGGCTCCGTGGAACCAATGGGCACCGCCTCGCCCTCAGTTGCACGCTCGGCCTCGTCCAAGTTAGACAGCGTAAGGATATCGTTGACAAGCGCTGCCAAGCGGCCCGCCTCGTGATAGATGCGACCGCCAAAGTTGCGCAGGTCGCCCTCGCCCTCGACCATGCCGTTTGCGATGAGCTCGGCATAGCCCGAAATCGCCGTAAGCGGCGTCTTGAGCTCATGGGTGATATTCGCCGTGAACTCGCGGCGCATACGGTCGTTGTCCGCTAGCACCGCCATTTGGCGCTTGAGTTCCTGGCGCTGCGACTCGATACGCTCAAGCATGGGGACCATCTCGGCATAGGCGTGCTCATAGCTACGGCGTGGGTGGTCCAAATCCACCTCTTGCAACGGCGCGATGATGGCACGGGACTCGCGGCGCGCCATAAAAAACGAGAGTACCGCACCCGCTGCTGCGATAAGCAGCATCGGCGCCACCATCGACAGCAAAATCGCCGCAACGCCAGGCTGGGCCTGCGCCAAGCGGACAACCTGGCCGTTATCAAGGGCGACGGCGCGATACAGCATAATCTCGTCGAGCGTAGAGCTTGCGCGCTCCGCGGAACCCAAACCACTCTCAAAGGCCTCGATGACCTCGGGGCGATCGCCATGGTTGGGCAGTGTGGAAGGCGACGCCTCGTTGTCGTAGGCAACCGATCCATCCTTGTTAATCAGCGTGATGCGCAAGTCCTCGCGATCGAGACTACGCAAGAACGGGATGGGCTCCTGCTGTTCGTCGAGAGCGGCAGCAATGAGCTCGGTTTCCTGCGCCAGATTGGCACTCGTGGCATCCGCCAAGGTGTTTTGCACAAAGAACGCACCCAGCACCGTAAACGCCACGATAACCGCCATGGCGCAGACAAAGATCGTCACAAAAACGCGGTGCGACAGCGTATGTTTTCCCTGGGGGGCGAAGACCACGGGTTACTCCTCCGATGCGGTGGCCGCGGTGTCGTCACCTTCGGCACCATCACCGGCAGAAGGCTCGGCCAAGCGGTAGCCCACGCCGCGCACGGTCTCGATGGCGCTGGCATGCTCGCCCAGTTTTTGGCGAAGCGTCTGCACGTGCACGTCAACGGTGCGCGAACCGCCGTCGAAGTCCCAGCCCCACACGCTCTGCAGCAACGACTCGCGGGTAAAGACCACGCCGGGCTTGCGCATGAGGTACTCGAGCAGGTCGAACTCGCGCAGGGTGAGCTTAAGCGACTCGCCGGCAACAGTCACCTCGCGATGGCTGGGCGAGAGCACGATGTCGCCCACGCTGAGCACATCGCTCGCCTGCTTGACCATGCCGCCGCGACGCAGCAGTGCGCGGCAGCGGCTCGCAAGCTCCATGAGCGAAAACGGCTTAGTCAGGTAATCGTCGGCACCGCCATCGAGCGCCATCACCTTGTCGAGCTCGGTATCCTTGGCGGTAAGCATCATGATGGGCACCGTCGCCGTCAGGCGATCGGCACGCAGTCGACGCATAATCGCCAAGCCATCGGTATCGGGCAGCATGATGTCGAGCAGGACGGCATCGGGTACCCGTCGCGCCACGGCAGCCTTAAACTCACCGTCGCACGAAAAGCCTTCGGCCTCAATCCCCTGCTTGCGCAGCGCATAGACCGTCAAATCCCTGATGTTGTCATCGTCCTCGACGTAATAGATCATGTTGAACCCCTTTGCGGCCGGCATGACCGCATCTTAACCCTAAAGGTACCTTTACTAGATGGTATCAGCCAAAACGCCCCGTCAAATAATCCGCCGTGCGCGGATCGGTCGGATTCTTGAAGAGTTGCGCGGTGGGCGCGTGCTCCACCAGCTCACCCAGCAAAAAGAATGCGACCGAATCGGAGATACGCGCCGCCTGCTGCATATTGTGCGTAACGACCACGAGCGTGCAGGTCTCTTTGAGCTCACAGGCCAGCTGCTCCACCACGAGCGTCGACACAGGGTCGAGTGCCGAGGTCGGCTCGTCCATCAGCAGAATGTCGGGCTGCACGGCCAGCGCGCGGGCGATGCACAGACGCTGCTGCTGGCCGCCCGAAAGACCCAGACCCGACTCTTTGAGCTTGTCCTTGACCTCATCCCATAGCGCAGCGCGACGAAGGGAGTCCTCGACCAGCTCGTCGAGCACGACGCGGTCGCGCACACCCATACCGCGCGGCCCATAGGCGACGTTGTCGTAGATGCTCATGGGAAACGGGTTGGGGCGCTGGAACACCATGCCCACGCGCTGGCGCAAACGGCAGATGTCGTAATCGCCCAGGATATCTTGACCATCGAGCGCAATCTTGCCCTCGATACGGCAATCCTTGATGCCGTCGTTCATGCGGTTAAAGCAGCGCAGCAACGTAGACTTTCCGCAGCCCGAAGGCCCGATAAATGAGGTGATCTGCTTGTCGCGGATCTTGATATTCACGTCCTTGAGCGCATGATGGTCGCCATAGAACAGGTCGAGGCCCTCGACGTCGATGCGCGTCGGCGAGGCGGCAAGATCCTCTGCCGTGGGGCGAGTCGCATCCCCAACCTCGCGCTCGTGCGCGGCCTCGGCCTGCGCTTCCATGAGTTCTTCAAGCTCCGTGGGCTCCACAGCCGCAGCAGCCGTCATACCGCATACCTCCACATCGATATCAATTCAGCAGTATCGATAGTAGAAATCGCGGCTCATATGCACGTGAGCGCATTGTCAAGTGTTTGTAAGGGCACGCTGGCTATGCGGCGGGCAGCTCGATGGTGAATATCGTGTGTTCGGGCGTCGATTCACATGCAACGGTACCGCCGTGTGCCGCGATGATCTCCTTGGCAATAGCAAGGCCCAGACCGGCACCACCGCGATTGGTCGCACGCGCCGCATCCAGGCGATAGAACTTCTCAAAGATCACCTTGAGCTTAGCCGCAGGGATAGGATCGCCCTGATTGATAAAGCGAACGCGCACGCCACCGCCGTCCCGGCGTCTGGCCTCGATCGTGATGGTCGAGCCCTCATAGCTATAGGCAATAGCGTTTTTCATGATGTTGTTGAACACGCGAGCCATCTTGTCGCCATCCACGAGCACCGTCAGGTCCTCGTGGATATCAACTTGGGCTTCCTTATGCTGCTCGTTGAGGATGGGATAGAACTCGTCAGCCACCTGAGCCAGCAGCAACCCCAGATCAACATAGCCGCGCGTGAGCACGATATCGTGGAAGTCAAAGCGCGTGATATCGAAGAACTCTTCGATGAGTGCATCGAGCCGGTGCGCCTTGTCGAGAGCCACGCCCGTAAAGTGCGCACGTTGCTCAACCGGCAGCTCAGGAGCCTCTTGCAGCAGCGAAAGATAGCCCACCACACTGGCAAGCGGGGTGCGTAGGTCATGTGCCAAGTACGTGACCAGATCGTCCTTGCGATGCGACTCGTCACGCAAGGCCTGTTGCACCTTGCGCTCACGGTCACGCACGCGGTTAAGGGCGCCCTCGACCTCCAAGAAGTCGCCGTCGATGTTATCCCAGGTGTCGGGGTGATCGATCAGGCGATCTTGAATACGAGCGGCCAGCACACAATCGGCATGCTGCTCGCCCTGCTCGTAGCCCTGGTAGTACAGGGCGCGGCCACACAAGAACAGCACGCACGCGGCAAGCGCCAGCACAAAGCCAAGCATGTTGAATACAAAGCCGGCATCGAACAGCACCGGCCCTTCGATGCCGCCGAGCGCCATGGCGCCAATCGCCAACGTCATGGCCCACGCGGCGCCGCCAATCACCACGCAGCGGCACACGATCTCAAATCGATCGATCAGCAAAAAGCCGACAAGCAGCACCGCCAAGATTCCGACGATGTTGTCGATGCCAATCAGCAGCAGGCTCAGCAAAAAGAGCAGCACCGTTGCAAGCGCGCGGTTGTCGACGACCGACCTCACGTATTCAAAGAGCCGATCGGGCACCTCGAACGCTTGCCTATCGTCTTTTGTCATATCAAGATCCTCACAAGCGAAAAGCGTTATTCGATGATGTAGCCGACGCCCCAGACGTTTTTGATAAAGCGTGGCTTTTGTGCGTCGTCGCCGATCTTTTCACGCAAGTGGCGAATATGCACCATCACCGTATTGTTGGAGCCGGGCATAAAGTCCTCGTTCCACACCGCGCGGAACAGGTCCTCCACGGCCACCACGCTGCCGCGATGCTCGACCAGATACAGCAAGATTGAATACTCGGTGGGCGTGAGGCGAACCGGTGAACCGTCCACTGTCACGGAACGAGCATCGCGGTTGATCTCCAAGCCGTCGAGCTGAATGGTCGGCGACTCAGCCGCCTGTGCACGGCTACCGTAGCTGGTGTAGCGGCGAAGCTGAGCGTGCACGCGCGCGATGAGCTCCAGCGGACGGAACGGCTTAACCACGTAATCGTCCGCGCCAAGCGAAAGGCCCCCGATCTTGTCTTGCTGGGCATCGCGCGCCGTCAGCATGATCACGGGATAGGTATGGCTGGAACGGATCGTACGCAGCAGCTCAAACCCATCGATATCGGGCAGCATGACATCAAGCAGCGCCAGATCGAACTCCTGCTCCAAAATCGCCTTGGCAGCATCGGCCCCGCTATAGGCAATCTGGACATCAAAGCCCTCTTTTGTAAGGTAGATGCCAACCAAGTCGGCGATGGCCTTCTCGTCATCAACTACCAAAATGCGCTCGTTCATGCGTGCTCCTCTCGCGCTCCATTATGCCTGAGGCGACGCACGCCACACACAACAAGCGTGGGTGATTAAGTCGGCCTTAAGCACCCTTGTGCCCGTTCGGGTGCGGATGTGGGCCAAGCGCGCACGTGATGATCGCCGACGCCGGCAAACGATATACTCTAGTTTCAGAAGAGACCATCCCGTCGAAAGCGAAATCTGTGAAGTCCCTCACCTCTTTTGCAAAGCGCTCAGCCCAGCTTGCCGCCGGCTTTGTCTGCGCTATCGCCCTTGCCGCTGGCGCGCCCACCGTCGCCGGCGCCCAAGTGCTCACGACCGACAATGTTTGCGGCAAAACCGCCGATGCGCGCGGCATCACGGCCGAAAACCTGCCCGATATCGATGCGACCAATGCCCTCGTCATGGGCAAAGACGGCACCGTCTACTATGGGCGCGGCGCCGATGAGCAGGTCAAGATTGCCTCGATCACCAAGGTCATGACCGCAATCCTAACCGTCGAGAATTGCAAGATGGACGAGAAGGTCACGGTGAGCAACGCCGCAGCCACCGTGGGTAATTCGACCGCCGGCTTGCTCGAAGGCGACGAGCTTACCGTGGAGCAGGCACTGCGCGGCCTGATGATTCCCTCGGGCAACGACGCCGCCATCGTGCTCGCCGAATATGTGGGCAAGAAAATCGACCCTAAGACCAAAGACGCCGAGGCCACATTTGTGAAGGCCATGAACGAGCGCGCTAAGAAGCTCGGCTGCACCGGTACGCTTTTTGAAAACCCGCATGGTCTGGACTTTGATGAGTGGGCTGGCAATATGCACTCAACCGCACACGACGTAGCGCTGATGATGCAGGAGGCCATGAAAAACGATACGATCCGCGAGGTCGTAGCGAGCGAGGATTCCTGGATCGAGGTCACGGGCGCCGACGGCACCGACCATTCGCATTCCATGGACACGCATAACTATTTGCTGGGCCAAGATGGCAACATCGGTGGCAAGACCGGTACCACCGACGACGCGGGCTATTGCTTTACGAGCGCCTACAACCGCGACGGCGACGAGATCTACACCGTCGTTTTGAACTCCACCACCACCGACCAGCGCTTTACCGATACCGCCACCCTTGCCAACTGGTACTACGGCCACAAGGTGACGGTCGCAATCGCCAACACACAGGAAAAGACCGCCAACGGCAACCCGCTTATGGCGCGCATTGGCCAAACCGACTGGACGGATAAGACGATCGACGCCACACTCGCCGATCCCACGGCGCAAGCGACCGTGTTTTCCCTTGCCGGCAAGGTGACCGAAAAGATTAGCTACGACGATCTTTCGGGCACGGTGCATGTGGGCGACAAGGTGGGTAGCGTCACGCTCAAGCAGGACGGCACCAAGATCGCCGTCATGGACCTAGTTGCCGACGAGGAAGGCGCAGGGCCGAATCCCATTGAATGGCTCCTTGTGAAGCTCGATCGCTTGGGCCGTCGCATCGACAACCGCCCGCTCACAGCAGAAAGCGAGACCGTCGCCAAGGCGCCCGAGGTGTAGGGCGCAAGAATAATAAGCCCACTGAAAGGAGGCGTCCGAAAGGATGCCTCCTTTTTTGAGGGTTCGAATCCCCAGCACCCTTTCTCGATAATAAAAAAGGGCCCCAAATGGAACCCTTCTTTATATTTAAACTGGCGGAGAGCTGGGGATTCGAACCCCAGATGCCCTTTTGGGGCATACTCGCTTAGCAGGCGAGCACCTTCGGCCTCTCGGTCAGCTCTCCGTAACAGCCGTTCTATAGTAACCAAACAGTCGAAGTTGGGCAAGAGGGAATTTTCTAATTGTCCAGTGGCCTTTCCTCCTTGCAGTTTTCGCTACTACCCCAGCGAGCGATTGAGGGAGCCGAGCTCATCGTTGCCCATGGTGCGCCACATTTGGAAGATACAACCGCGCGCCAGGAAAAAGAAACCGTTGTCGACCAGTTGCACAGCGGCATCTGCCAGCTGATTCGTCACGGCGGACACTGGCGGCAGCTCTAGTCCAGCCTTGTGGATGGTCTCAACCGCTTCTTCGAACGTCGGAGGCTCGCTGACGCCCATCTCGTTCATAAGGCCCTGCATTTCTTCCAGCGCGCTGCTGCCCGACTCCTCGCCGCGCGGCACTAGACGGTAACAAGCCAGCGCCAGGTCGAGCTGATCGCAATTCCAATAGGCAAACGCCAAGCGATAGAACAGGTAGCCAATTGCAGAACGATCGCTGGCAATACGTAGGCCGTGGCGCGCCACCTCGATAATCTCGTCAAAGCGCTCCAGACGCGCAAGCACGTTGATGAGCGCAAAGTGCGATTGCATGGACGAGCGCGCCAGATCGTAAAGATGGCGCACCTCGGGTAGTGCTCGTTCAAAGTCCTCTTGCTCGGCGTAAAAGCTGCAGATCTCGTGCTGGGCAAAGTACAGCGCATCGGGCGCACGAAGGATTCGCACAGAGCGGTCTTCTTCCAACACCGGTAGCACCATGCGCACCAGCTGGTTATCGCAAAACTGCGTTTGAACCGGACCTGTCGCCAAAAGCTCGGCGACAGCGCACTTAGCCTCCAACTCCTCGACAAGACGGGAAAAGCCTTCAAAAGCACCTGTACGGTCGACTTTTGCCTGCTCGCGCAATTCAACAACACGGGCCACGTATGGGTCGTCGTCCTCTTCCATGACCTCCAACTCGTCAGCCGTATCGGCAAGCAGCAGATCGCGCAGCGTCGGCGGCAGCGTGCGATGGTCATCACGCGGACGAGCATGAACCTCCGCAGGCTCAATCGTCTCCGGAGCGGTTGACTCATACGCCTCAAGCACACGCTTGCACGACATATCGTCCATGTCCATGCTCTCAAGATCCTTGGCGACAGGCACGCAATCGGCCAGATAGGCCGCGCGCCCAAAGAAATACGTTGCGACAACGCGCTCGCCCTGCTCACTGTCGGGAGCAGCAATCTGCACATAACAGCGCGTGATGCAGGTGCCCGCGGCAAAACACGCTGCCGCAAGCGTGAGTGCCACGCGCGCATCGTGCTCCGCGGCCCAGATCGCGCGCGTGTCCTCGTCCAGCTCGCGCCAGGCGTCATCTTGAGCGTCGTATTCACGTTGCGGCATGGCATCAACGACAGAGCGTCCAAACCGAACGAGCATAATCCCCTCGGCAACGTTTGCCCGATAGGTATAGTCGAGCCGCGTGACCACGTTAAGCGCCTCGACAATGCGCGCGAAGCGGGTACGCACATCCCACTCACCGCCCGGTTGGCACGAAACCGTTCCCGGCTTGGCCCACGGGTTATCGCTCGAGGCCGTATCGAGCAGTCGGGGAACATCGTTGGTCGTCTTGGCGATATGCCACGCATCAAAGAGCGCGCAGCCCTCAAGGCTCGGCGAGGATGCCGCAGGGACCAATCCGGCCCCGATGCGCTCAAGGATGCCGGAGAGGCGGTTGAGACGGCACTCGATGGCAAGCAGCATGTCAATCTCGTCCTGGTCCAACAGGCTACGATCAAAATTGAGATAGAACAACTTTGACCGGTCGATGCGCGCTAGGCTCATTTCTGACTTGGCGGCAATGGTGCGCAGACGGGGCAAGTCGACCTCGCTCATAAGGGCGGCGGCATAGCGCTCGATACCGCTCGGATTCTCGGCATGGTCAACGCGGTAAAGCAGCGTCTCGATAGCATCGGGGAGCGGTGCCGTGTTAAAGCCCAAAAACACCTCGACCGGCTCGGGCAACTTTACGAGCTTGATCTTGTCGACAACGTTTTGCATACCCTCGTCGAGTCCGCCGGCGTCCGCCGTGTTCACAATAGCGCTTTCGGAGTTGGCAAATATCACGTAGCGCAAGAACATCGAGGCCATGAACTCACCGTAAGGAAGGGCGCGGGTCGAATTCCATGTCTCGTGGTCGGACTGCTCGCGCATGGGGCCTTCGGGAGAGCCGGCAGTTTGCGCACACGCGCGCATTGCACCGTTGGCTTTCCTTACCATAATCTCACCAATACTGGAATCCGACTCGTCAAGGACCAGTTCCATGTCGGGATCGTTGGGCAGCGGAGCCTCGCTGACGGGGCGGTCCACCTTGTACACCTCACCCGAAACGCTTACGTAGCCCAAAAGCGACACATGACTTTTGCCAACGAACTCGACGACATAACAAGATTCATGCTGATCCTCGCCAAAGAGTTTCCAGACCACGCCATATGAGCGTCCCGCAGGCTGCTCGGGCATCGCCGGAAAGCGCTTCTTGGGATCGAGAAACCTGAGCTTGTATGTCGGACGCTCTGCCACGAAATATCACCCTGATCGGTCGCTTGAAGAAGGAGTGGTCGCGAATAAGTCGCGACATCTACTCGGAATCTTACACGAGTCGACAGGAAATCGTCCGCTTCACGCTCGCGCCTCGACCGAGGTTCGAATCCATGCAGCGGCGACATAAAAGAAAAGCCCCCGTTGCCGGGAGCTTTAATCTCAAATGGTGCGGCGTATAGGATTCCGCGCATCCGCTGCGCGGATCCGCACCGGCTTCGCCCGCCTGCCGGCGTGCTCGCCCGCGGGCTAAAAACGCTCCGCGTTTTCTTTACGCCCGCGCCTCGACCGAGGTTCGAATCCATGCAGTGCTTACATAAAAGAAAAGCCCCCGTTGCCGGGAGCTTTAATCTCAAATGGTGCGGCGTATAGGATTCGAACCTATGACGTTCTGATTCGTAGTCAGACCCTCTATCCAGCTGAGGTAACGCCGCGACTTGTTGATTATTATGCACATGGACTGAATAAAGGTCAAGCGTTTTTCAAAAAAAGTTATTGAATTTGATTTTTACTCATTTAGACCACTTGATGCGATCCTCGACGCATCGCGATATAAGAAAAGCTCCCGTTGCCGGAGGCTTTAAAATTCAATTGGTGCGGCGTATAGGATTCCGCGCATCCGCTGCGCGGATCCGCACCGGCTTCGCCCGCCTGCCGGCGGACTCGCCCGCTCGCTAAAAACGCTCCGCGTTTTCTTGACGCTCGCGCCTCGAACGAGGTTCGAATCTCCGCAATGCCCCCGTAAAGGAAAAGCCCCCGTTTCCGGAGGCTTAAAACTCAATTGGTGCGGCGTATAGGATTCGAACCTATGACGTTCTGATTCGTAGTCAGACCCTCTATCCAGCTGAGGTAACGCCGCAACGCACGGATTATTATGCACGTGACCCCTCGATGGGTCAAGCGACAATTTGGAAATATTTTACGAAGTGATGATTAAGATGCTCGCGCCTCGACCGAGGTTCGAATCCGTGCGGTGCCGGCGTAAAAGAAAAGCCCCCGTTGCCGGAGGCTTCAAGTTCAATTGGTGCGGCGTATAGGATTCGAACCTATGACGTTCTGATTCGTAGTCAGACCCTCTATCCAGCTGAGGTAACGCCGCAACGCAAGACATATAAAACCACTTTAGCTTATTGGAGTCAAGCTCAATCTCAAACTTTTTTGTGAAACGCAGTTTTGTCATGCTGCTCCGCATATACCGCCGTTCCCCGTACGATCGATTGGCTTTTCGATCACGTCAAACTTGGCATCAAGTTCCCTCAGGAGCGATCTCACCCGCTGGGCACAATCATAATCAGCAAACGAGATGCTCAGCATGCGCGCGACCTGGTTGGAAGTCCCAACTCCATAGAAGTGCTCCAGCGCCACAAGCCCCTCGTGCGTCACAAAGGTCTCGGCCACATGCGGCGACTCCTCAAAGCACCATTGGGTCAACGGACCCTCACTCGTCTGTCGAACCACCAGGCCACCCATGCCAGACGGCTCACACGTTACAAGCAGGTACTCCCCGCCCTCGTCGCTCTCAAACAAAACCACCTGATCATCAAACAGCTCCATCGCGTCCCCTTTCTCTCGCTCTTATTTAGCAAAAGCATAGCAGGTAGATGGCTGTATACAGAACAGTTGTTCGTGTGTTTTCTATTGAGCTGTCCGCACGACATGGTATGGACCTGCGCACGAAATAGGGCGCCCCCGAAGGAGCGCCCTTGCATATCCCCTATGCAGCCAAGTTACGCGACCGGCTCGATCTTCTCGAGGCCGCCCATGTAAGGACGCAGAACCTCGGGAATCGTGATGGTGCCGTCGGCGTTCTGGTAGTTCTCCAGAATGGCGGCCATGGTGCGGCCGGCCGGTAGGCCGGAACCGTTGAGAGTGTGCAGGTAGCGCGAACCCTTGAAGTTCTCGGGGTCGCGATACTTGATGTTGGCGCGGCGAGCCTGGAAGTCACCGCAGTTGGAGCAGGAGCTGATCTCCTTGTAGGCGTTGTAGCTCGGCAGCCAGACCTCGACGTCGTAGGTCTGACGGGCAGAGAAGCCCAAGTCGCCGGTGCACAGGCTAATCACGCGATACGGAAGACCCAGCTGCTGCAGCAGGTACTCGGCCTCGGCGGTCATGCTCTCGAGCTCCTCGTCGGACTCCTCCGGCTTAGCAAACTTGACCATCTCGACCTTGTCAAACTCGTGCTGGCGGATGATGCCGCGGGTGTCGCGACCAGCGGAGCCGGCCTCCTCGCGGAAGCAGGGGGTGAAGGCGGTGTAGCGACGCGGCAGGGTGTCGGCGTCGAGGACCTCGCCGGCGTGCAGGTTGGTAAGCACGACCTCGGCGGTGGGAATCAGGAAGTTATCGCCCGAGACGTGATAGGCGTCGTCCTCGAACTTGGGCAGCTGACCCGTGCCAAACATGGTCTGACGCTTAACGACGATGGGCGGCCACCACTCCTTAAAGCCACGGCTGGTGTGCGTGTCGAGGAAGAAGTTGATGAGGGCGCGCTCCAGACGGGCGCCGGCGCCGCCGAGAACGGTAAAGCGGCTGCCGGAGAGTTTGTTGCCACGCTCGAAGTCGAGGATGTCCAGATCGGTGCCCAGATCCCAGTGCGGCTTAAAGTCGAAGTCGAACTCGCGCGGGGTGCCCCAACGACGGCGTTCGATATTCTCGTCCTCGTCCTTGCCGTACGGCGTGGCCTCGCAAGGAATGTTGGGCAGGTGAGCCATGAAGTCGTACTGCTCCTGCTCGAGAGCAGTGCGGCGCTCGGCCAGACCGTCAATCTTCTCGTTGACGGCGCGCACGGCCTCCTTGGCGGCCTCGGCCTCGTCCTTCTTGCCCTCCTTCATCAGGGCGCCAATCTTCTTGGACTCGGCATTGCGCGTAGCCTGGAGCTCCTCGACCTCGGTGATGACGGCACGGCGCTCGTCGTCGAGCTCAAAGAACTTCTCGCGATCCCAAGACGTCTGGCGGTTAGCCATGGCGACATCGATGGCATCGGGGTTCTCGCGAACAAACTTGATATCAAGCATTAGATCCTCCGGCGATATACATTCCATTTAGGTTGCAACCTTGTACATGTATGGGCAAGTATATACTTATGAGCGTTTACGACCCAACTCAACTACGCAAGAAGGCACCCAATGGACGCAGTTTTTTCCTTTTTGTTTGGCACCCGCACCGGTTTTGCCATCCTTTTCGCCGGCGGCATCCTGTTATTTGCGATTCTTGCCTTTGTAATGGAGAAGCGCACCCATAAGATGTACGTCGACCGCGGGCCCAAGTCCGAGGATGAGGAAGACAGCTTCTGGGACTAACCTGCCAAAAAGGGACAGGTTTATTTTGGTCGGTTTTATCTGGGCAAATGCAAGCGCCCCGCAACTGGAATTGAGCCAGTTGCGGGGCGCTTTTCGTACATGCGACAAAACCGCAGGAAAAACCTGCCAAAATATACCTGTCTTTTTTGGTAGGTTTTATTGGAGAGTTGCGTCAATTGCCTTGACCAGGGCGCTGCGCATGCCGGCGTCCTCGAGCGCGACGACGCCCTCGATGGTGGCACCGCCGGGCGAGCATACGGCATCCTTCATCGCCGCAGGATGCTGGCCAGTTGCAAGCTGCAGCTTTGCCGTACCCAGTACCATCTGGCTCACAATGCGATAGGCATCGGCGCGCGGGATACCGTGCTTGACGGCCGCGTCGCCCAAGGCCTCGATCACCATGGCGACAAATGCCGGTGCGCAACCGCCCACGGTACCGCCCACAAACAGCAGACTCGTGTCGAGCTCAACCACCGCACCGAGCTTGCCAAGCAGATCAAGCACCACTGCGCTCTGCTCATCACTAAGCGTGGAAGCCTTCTCGCAAGCGATGACGCCCTCGCCCACCGAAACCGGTGTGTTGGGCACCGTCGAGATATGCGCGACGCCCGGCAGGACCTGCTCCCACTTGGCACTGTCCCAGGTCCAAGCAACCGACAGAACGACCTTTTTGGCAAGAGCATCCTTGAGCGGGGCGAATACCTTCTCGATCATGTACGGCTTGACCGCGGCGACTACGATATCGGACGCGGCAACAACCTCAGCTGCATCACGGCAGGCGGTCATACCGCGCGCCTGGCAGCGCTCAACCAGTGCGTCGTAGCGACCCGCGCAGGCGCACATGTCGCTCGCAGCTACACCGGCAGCGATCCAGCCATCGGCCATAGCGCTCGCCATATTGCCGAAACCGACAAATCCAATCTTCATATCGCATAGTCCTTTCAGACACATTCCTCAAAACGAAAGGTATTGTCCCACGCCATTGTTTCGTATTGCCGACCTATTTGTGATACGGCTCGCCACGACTGATCTTGCAGGCACGGTAAATCTGCTCTAGCAGCACCACACGCGCCAGGTTATGCGGCAAGGTAATGCGTCCAAAGCTGAGCATCTCGTCGGCGCGGGCGCGCACGTCATCGCTCACGCCGTCCGAACCGCCGATTACAAAGGCAATGTCGCTGCTGCCTCGCAGCATAAGATCGTCGAGCCGCGCCGAGAGCTCCTCACTCGAACGCTCCTTGCCCTCGATAGCCAGCAGGATCACATGCGCCCGAGACGGCAATGCAGCAAGAATTGCCGCCCCCTCCTTGTCGCGCGCGGCATCCACGCCGCCCGCCTTAGCCGGGTCGATATCGGCCACCTCGCGGATATCAACCTTGGCATAGGCACCCAGGCGCTTGGTGTACTCAGCGCACGCGTCCTTCCAAAAGCGCTCCTTGAGCTTACCGACGCAAACGACGGTGTATTTCACGCGCGTTTACTCCTTCGAATCGTTTTGAACCTTACCGACAGCCAGCATCTGCTCGAACATCGAGGCCGACTGCGAGAAGTCGCTCGGCAGCACGACCGTCGAGGTTTTACCCGTGCGAGCGAACTCCGTCATCATCTCGGACCACTGCGTAAACATGAACAGTTGGTTGGCCTCGTCATTGCCGACACCCGTCTCCTGGATAATCTCGAGCGAGTCCTTGATGCCCAGCGCGATCGCCTTGCGCTGGTTGGCGATGCCCTCGCCCGCCTTTTCCATTGCCTCGGCCTCGGCGGTCGCCTCGGTGACGCGCTTGATGCGGTCGGCCTCAGCGAGCTCCTGTGCCGCAGCGCGCTTGCGCTGGGCAGCGTTGATGTCGTTCATGGAGTTCTCAACCTCGGTCGGCAGTGCGATTTTGGTGATGAGCGTCGACACGAGGGTGAAGCCGTAGGCAGCCATCTGCTCGGACACGGTGGCATTAACGTCCTTGGCGATGTCATCCTTCTTGGCAAAGACCTCATCGAGTGTGTAGACGGGGATCGAAGAGCGCAGGGCGTCGGTGATGAAGTCACGCATCTGGTCGACGGGCTCCTGCAGCATGTAGTAGCTCTTGTAGATACCCGAATCTGCCGGGCCGGCGCCCATGTCATAGCTCACGTGGTACTGAGCAGAGACCTCAAGGCCGATGGTCACGTTGTCCTGGGTCTTAACGTCGATGCCAAAACCGTTTTTCATGGTACGCAGGCTCACCGTGGCGGCCTTGCGGTCGATCACGGGCACCTTCATGTGGAAGCCCGCGTTGACGATGCGGTTAAACTTGCCCAGACGCTCGATGATCACGGCATGCTGTTGTTCAACGACATAGCAGGCGTTGGGAAGCAGCAACAACAGGATGATGATGGGAATCAAAAGGCTGGTAAGGGCGGCGATGATACCGGACAACAGCATGGTCTCTCCTCTGATAGGCACACGTTGGCATTAGGATACCCGCACGAAGCAGCAACGTGACATCAACAAGAGGCCCATAACAAAAAAGCTCCCATTGCTGGGAGCTCTTTCATTTAATGGTGCGGGCGAAAGGACGTCCGCGCATCCGCTTCGCGGATCCGCACCGGCTTCGGCCGCCTGCCGGCGTCCTCGCCAGCTCGCTAAAAACGCTCCGCGTTTTCTTTACGCTCGCTCCTTCGCAGGTTCAAGTCCCTGCGATGGGCCCATAACAAAAAAGCTCCCATTGCTGGGAGCTCTTTCATTTAATGGTGCGGG
>JAUUSS010000150.1 GCA_030841765.1 Collinsella aerofaciens
CCAAGGGTTATACCCTAAGAGCAAACCACCCCTTTTAGGGGTGGTTTTGATTTTGGTTCGCGCCATGTGGGGGTGGTGGCGACGTGCATTTTTGCGAATATTCTGCAATCGAAGGCCCCTGCATACCGACCTCGGGCAAAAAATCGGGATTTCTCGATGTTTTCTACGAATGATGGGCGGGGTTACGGGCTGACAGCGGGTGATTTGCAGGGATATTCGCGGTCTTTGGCATTTATCGTAGCGCCCGAAGCCCTTGGTTATGTTGAATACTCCTAAAAATGCACGGCGCCTAGAGGGGGACCTTTGCGAGAAAGGAAACCGCCCCGTCGAAGTATGCATTCGACGGGGCGGTTTATGCATTTAGCCGATTAAGGATGCGCTGGCAACCTGCTAGAACTTGACGGTCGGGGCCTGGCGGGCTGCTTCGGCGGCCTCGAAGCCCTGGCGCTCCTTAAACTGGAAGATGCCGGCAAAGATGACAGCCGGGAACGTCTGAATGGCGTTGTTGTAGCTGAGCACGCAATCGTTGTAGCTCTGGCGTGCATAGCTAATCTTGTTCTCGGTATCCTCGAGCGATGCCTGCAGCTGCGTAAAGTTAGTGTTTGCCTTAAGATCGGGATAGGCCTCGGCCACGGCAAAGAGCTGGCGCAGCGCACCGGTCAGCACGTTGTCGGCTTCCATCTTGGCCTCGGGCGTGGTGGCCTTGACGGCGGTGTTACGCGCACTGATCACGGCGGAGAGCGTCTCTTGCTCGTGCTTGGCGTAGCCCTTGACGGTCTCGACCAGATTGGGGATCAGGTCGTTGCGGCGCTGCAGCTGCGTATCGATGTTCTGCCAGGCGTTATCGATGCGGTTACGCTTGGTGACCATGTTGTTGTAGATGCCGGCGATGGCGCAGACAATCACAATGACAACAACGATGCCGATGATGACGGTAATCATGATGTCTCCGTTTCGAAAGGCCGCGGCGGCATGCGCCAGCTGCCGTTGGTATAACGCTACTAGTATACCCGCAACGTTTTGCCGTGCCGAACTTTCCGGTAAGCGTTGTGTTTTCGTCGGGGTCGGCACCGGGGCAAAGCGCGCGAGGTACAGGTGTAAGATATGCGACAGATTGACGAGTGTTGTCTTTGCCCTGAGGATGGCGATACCAGTGGACCTTCGCATCAAGAAAACCTACCGCGCCCTGTTCGATGCTTTCACCGAGCTTCTCGAGGAGCATCGTTTTGAGGACCTGACGGTTGCCATGCTGTGCGACCGCGCCATGATTCGCCGCACGACGTTCTATAAGCACTTTCGCGACAAGAACGATTACTTTGCCTTTTATATCGATGAGCTCATGTCGGGCTTGCCGCAAAAACAGCCCGATGAGGCCGGCGCAGTGTCTGCCGAGGACGTGCGCGCGCTTCGGCACGCGATTTTGGACGATGCCATGGATTTGATTCTGGCGCACGAGCAGCTCATGGATAACATTTTGGCAAGCAGCATGTCGGGCATGTTGACCAACGTTATTTGCGACCGCATTGCCCGCTCCATCCGCGAGCGCGTGATGAACGTGCTTGCCGAGGATGCCTTGGCACCCGTGTCACTCGAGACGACGTCTGAGTTTGTCGCCGGCGGTATTATTCGACTTTTCACGATATGGTGGGAATCGGGCCACGATCTTGAGCGTCGACCCGAGATGGCCGACGTGGTCGATGCGCTGTTTGAGCGGACCATGACGCCGGTGCATCACTAAAAGTGGCGGAGAGAGGGGGATTCGAACCCCCGGAACGCTCTCGCGCTCAACGGTTTTCAAGACCGCCGCATTCAACCGCTCTGCCATCTCTCCGTGAGTCGTAATGATAGCATCGTTTTGAATTTGCAACAGGGAAGGCGAACGATGACGATCACCGAAATCGACGAGAAGTTCATGCGCGAGGCGTTGGCGGAGGCGCGAGCCGCCGCGGCGGTGGGCGAGGTGCCCATCGGAGCCGTGGTGGTGCGCGACGGCGAGATCGTCGCGAGGGCGCACAATCGGCGCGAGCTCGACCAGGACCCTTCGGCGCATGCAGAGTTTGCGGCCGTGTGCGCCGCTGCCCAGGCACTTGGCCGCTGGCGCCTTTCCGATTGCACGGTCTACGTGACGCTTGAGCCTTGCTGCATGTGCGCGGGCCTTATGGTCAACGCGCGCGTGGGGCGCTGCGTGTATGGCGCGAGCGACGCCAAGGCCGGCGCGCTGGGATCCCTATACGATTTGAATGCCGACTCGCGCCTGAATCATCGGTTTAATGTGACCGCCGGCGTGCTGGCAGACGAGTGTCGTGAGGTGTTGAGCGGGTATTTTTGTGGGCTGCGTGGTGCCGATGGTGCTGGCTGCGGTTGTGGGGCCGATCTTGAGGCACATGCCGCTCACGCTGAGGCGCTCGCGTGTGTCGAAGATATCGTCGTTGAGGCGGTCGATTTTGGTGCCGCGTGCCGCCGGCCCCGCCGTGTGCTGTTGGCGATCGACTCCTTTAAGGGCAGCGTTTCGAGTGCGCAGGCGGAGGCGGCGGTTGCCGAAGGCATGCGCCGTGTGTGGCCCGATGCCGAGGTGCGCACATTGCCGCTGGCAGATGGTGGTGAGGGAACGCTCGATGCCGTTGCCGCCTGCGGTGGCGAGCTTGTGACCTGCGAGGTTGCAGGGTCCTTGGGCGAGCGTGTGCCTGCCCGGATGCTGGTTGATGTCGAGCATGAGTCGGCTGTTATTGAGATGGCCGAAGCCGCGGGCATCGGGTACTCGCCTTGCACGGAGTCGTCGGCGCTGGCTGCTACAACCTATGGCGTGGGTGGGCTGATGCTCCGTGCGGTTCGTGCCGGGGCAAAGACTATCTATATCGGCTTGGGCGGCAGCGCCACCAACGATGGTGGCGCCGGTATGCTGCAGGCGCTGGGCGCGCGTGTGGTCGATGATCAGGGCTGCAATATCGCCCCCGGTCTTGCCGGCCTTGAGCAGGTGGTGAGTATCGATTTGGCGCCAGCGCTTCGGGCGCTGAACGGCGCGCGTGTCGTGGTGCTTTCCGATGTCGAGAATCCGCTCGTGGGGCGTCGCGGTGCACTGGCGGTGTTTGGCGGGCAGAAGGGTTTGCCGACGGGTGACGCCGAGGCGCTGCGCAGGTACGACGGTTGGATGGTCGGCTACGGCCGCCTGCTTGATGCGGCAATTGCCGAGGCGCGAGCCCAGGAGCTGTTGCGTGTGCCCGAGGGTGCACGGACATTTGGCTCGGTGCTCGGTGTGCCCGGTGCCGGTGCTGCCGGCGGCCTGGGTGCCGCGCTGCTGGCGCTCGGTGCCGAGTTGCGTTCGGGCGTGGAGACGGTGCTCGATCTGATTGGGTTTGACGAGCGCGTACGCGATGTCGACCTGGTCATTACGGGCGAGGGCAATATGGACGAGCAATCCGCCGCCGGTAAGGCGCCGGTGGGCATGGCCCGTCGCGCGAAGCGATATGGCAAGCCGGTGGTCGCCGTCGTGGGCGGTCGTGCGGATAATTTGGATGCGGTGTATGGTCAGGGCATCGACTTGGTCCTGCCGGTCTGCCGCAGGCCCATGCCTCTTGACCAAGCGCTCGACCCCCAGGAAGCCACAACCAACCTCATCTGCGCCGGTGAAGCAGCCGCCCAAGCCTACGACCTCGCCCGCCTCTAAAACCCAACTCCCTATAAGTTGCGGTGGAATAGTTCCTGTTTGGCGGCTCAGGCGGCAAAAACAGGAAC
>JAUUSS010000017.1 GCA_030841765.1 Collinsella aerofaciens
GTGCGACCTCAGGCTCGCCGCAGCAGTGCGCACGCCCGCGATTGTTGATGATTTGGAACGTTGGGCGGCAAAAACTCGAAAAGATTATTTCGACACGGTTGACGGCAGCGGATCGTACGATTTCCTCAGCGATGCGGCAAAGCAACGCTATGACGAGCTTGCACGCGAAACCGAGGGCAGGCGTCTGACCAGAATCGAATGGCCCACGAGCCTCATCACATCCGATCTGTTCGCCAAGTATCCACGCCATATCGTTCAGAAGGAAGACGGCCTGTGCCCGCTCGATCTGAACGACATGGAACAAGCCATTGTGAATACTGAGCTTGCCAAGGCCCGTACGATCGCTTTTTACCGCAACCCCTCCGGGAGTATGTCAGCAAAAGCATTCTCCATCCCCTATATGTCCTCAGTCGGTCGAAAGGCGCTACACCCTGACTTCATTTTCTTTGTCAGGGACGAACAGGGTGATATCCGCCCGTCCCTTGTGGACCCACATGCGGAATTCCTTGGTGACACGCTTGCCAAGCTCAAGGGCTATGTGAACTATCTCAGGGACTTCCCCGACGTGTTCAAACAGGTACTGTTCGTAGGCGATATGGGCAATAAGGAATACCGGGTCATCAATCTGCTTAGAAACGACGTGCAGGAGGCCATCCTGTCGTACACCGAGGTTGACTGCAAGGCGCTGTTCTACGGGCCTTATGCAAACACCTACCAATAGCAACGGGCGCCCCTGAAAAAGAATGCGGTCGAGGAAGCTCCTCGACCGCATTTTCCTTTTTGCATTTTACCGACTCACAGGGAAACGTGATTGGCCTCAATTGCCGATGCGTCCTGTCTAAGGTAGCCGCTCATCGACGCGAGCACGCGATTGATTAGAGAGGTCACGTCATGTTCATCTGCTCCTGCCTTTCGCAGCATCGCGCAGTATTCGCGCAAGCCAAACTGAGTCGTAAAGATAGTCGGGAGCATTGAAGTGTAACGTTTATCGACCACCTCCCGAACGACCGCGCACTCCTCTTTACCCTGCTTGACGCAAGTTCCCAGATCATCGAGCACAAGCAGCTCACATGTCGTCAGGGGGCGAATGGAGCGCCATTTGTTTTCCTTGCCGTAGTAACTCGCACCCATCCATGTATCACGAACCAGATCCGCCACGGGCACAAATGTGGCGCTCGGAGCCGTTTCTCCGGTCTTTTCTGAGCGTTCAACGAGCTCCTTCACAATCCAGCACGCCAACGTCGTCTTCCCCGAACCACTACCGCCGCTCACCCAGAGAGAGGGAGTCCCCTTTCCTTGATAGGAGGAGAGCCAGCTAAGCGCCCTCTCGGGGATGCGACTCAAATCGAAACACGTATCCGATAACACACTCAAGACGAGCTCTGAGAAGCCGCTGTCACTCAGCAGCACTCCGGAGTCTGGAGGACGGCACTTCATCTTGGGCAACCCCATTAGTCCGGCACCGCGCAAGTAATCCAGCGTCTGCTTTGACATGACATTAGGACTGCCGAAACGCCCTGCATCTTTCTCAAGCAGGGATTTGAGAAGGCTGACCTCTTCGGTCTCAGGGGTTTTCTGGATCTCGTCTGTCGAGGATGGCTGCAAGGTCTTCGATGTCTGCTCGCTCGCCAGTATGTGGGGTTTGTTCATAGTTTCCCCTTTCTGTTGGATGACATAGCTGACATGTTTGGGATGACAAGGCTGACGTACCGGGACCCTTGTCATGCGACAGGTTTGTCACCGCACCGATGACAGACTTGTCACCCGACAAGGTCGTCAGGTGACAGAGGCTGAATTCGCTGCCGCCCCTTATGACCACGTGATTGATAAGACCGGCTTTTACGAGGCCATCTACCGCGCGTTGCACCGTACGCAATGCGATGTCCAGATGTTCAGCCAGCCAACGCTCGCTCACGCCGATTTTGTTGCCACAAGCGAAAGCACGCGAATGCAGCCAGTGGTAAATCGCCACAGAGCTCCCGCTGAGCTTGGCGAGCTTCGGAGCAACTGCATCGGCGTCGCTCTCGAAATTAGGCGTGAACAGATCTTTCATGGTCTTCTCCCCGTTAGTCTGCGTCGGAGTCCTTGGGGCTCGCGGAGCGAATGTACTCCTCGACCCACTCACGGCGAATGCGATAACTACGCCCACAGCGGATAGCGCGAATCTTGCCTTCACGAACGTACGAGTAGACGGTTTTTTCATGCAAGCCGAGGAACTTGGCGACGTCGGCCACATGAAGCACGTCGGAAAGGCCAGCAGCTCCGTTTCCAACCTTTTCCATTTGACTCTCCTAATAATGGATTGGTAGTAATACTGAATCCATTATGTGATATCATATCCTAAATATGATAGTCAATGATTGGATTGATTTAGTTTATGAATCCATTAGAGTGCTGTGAACGACTGCCCCTCTCGCTTCGCAAGCCCACCAAGCTCGATATCGGGGCAGTAAGACCGTGGCTTCGCTACGACTTCGACCGTCTCTGGGGGACCTCTGCCGATGGCGAGCGCTTCGCGTACTACGCTGAGCGCGGAGAACCCATTGTCATGAAATTCGAACATCTTGAAAACGAATTTTTCGCAAACGGCCTTCAAAAGGTCAACGTCAATCGAGCCGAGAGCATCGTTCGTTTCTGCGAGCGTTACGGTTTTCCCGTTTCCAGCGGCTATGACGGCGCCCAGCGCCTCTCTCTGTTCCGCAGCCGCTTCAAGTTCTTAAGAACGAATTTCCAGCCGTTCAGGAGCGAATGGGATATCCTCGCCAACGAAAATGCGTCCGCCGCAGGCGCCCCCTTGTTCAGCAGTGCCTATTCCAATGATGATAAGGCACTGTTGGGACGCAGGCCCTACTACCTCTCCGAGGAAGCTCGTCGCATTCATCTGAACGATCGCTCGGTTGTTGGAGCGATTTCTGAAGCCGAGATCATCCAGACCATACGAGCGCTACAGGTCTCGACGGCCCTACTTGCAGCCATCGGCTACGGCGTAGAAAACCACGCGACGTGGGGGGCCTCCGATGTCGCTGAGTATCTTTGCGACCGTTCGCACATGGCACAAAATGGCGTAACTTTCTTTCTTCTCTCGACAGACGACGCCCTACTCAAGGACACGCGACTTATGTCTTATGACACACTCATCCGCAAAAGCCCTGACTTTAAGTCAGCGGTCCAACAGGGAGAGGAAGCGGGATTCAACACCCGCGCGGGCTACACATCAAGTCTTGGAACCGGGTTGATTCTCGCATCAAACACTGCCAACGCCTATCTAGCCGACTCCCTGCTCTCCTATCGTTTCGACGCTAACGCCGAGACAGATGTCATGGTTGAAAAGAGCGGCAACGCCATCCTTGCCATGTGGGCCCAGGCCCAGAAAAAAACTGAGCACATCCTTACTTGCCGCGCAGAAGACCATGCCCAATACGGCTGCCTTCCCGAAGCGATCATCTCCCAATTCGGCCTCCTCTACGACGATCCCGCCGAATGGCGCATCTGCGACAACTGCGGGCGAATCTTTAAGAAATACCGCGAGGAAAAGCCAGGCAAGGTGATTCAGAAGACCCGCTTCTGCAAACGCAGCTGCGCCAATTCCTATAGCAAGAAAAAGTCCCAAGGGCTCATTACCGAGCAATCGGTTTGAGATAGCACCATCGGCCCCCAACGCACTTGAAGGAGGTGAATAAATATGAGAACAGTCAGCGAAGGCTACGCCCCCGTGAAGCGCGGCAAGGACTCTTGGCTGCTCAGGGTCAGCGTGAGCGAGGACGACAAGCCCTCTAAGCGCGTGAGCAAAACCGTCCACTGCCGCACCAAGACCGAGGCGAAGCGCCTGTTGGACGAGTGGCGCGTCGAGCTCATGACGGCCCGCACGCGCATGGACCGCTCCAACAAAACCCTTGAGGAGTTCCTGCGCGAGCACATCACCTATCTGCACGACGTGAAGCACCTGAGCGCCAACACGATTCGCGGTTACCGCGACATCGTCGAGACGCGCTGGGCACCGAGACTCGGCACGACCCTGCTAAAAGACTTGAAGCCCTACATGATCGAGGATCAGCTGGCATGGATGCGCCAAAGCGGCGGTCTCAACGGCAAGCCCCTCTCTGGCAACACCTGCCAGAAGGCTCTTTCGTTCCTGAAGACCGCGCTCAAACGCGCCCGCCGCCTCGAATACATCGACTCCAACCCCTGCGAGCTTGTGGACGTCCCGTCCAAGGAGAAGAAGGAGGTTCGAGTCATCGATGAAAACGAGGTATCCCGCATGAAAATCGCCCTGCTCGGATGCCCGGACTACCGCTTCGCAGCCGCCACAAACCTCGCGCTCGACACGGGTATGAGACGCGGCGAGCTGTGCGCCCTCAGGTGGCGCGACGTCGACCTCGATGGAGGCGTCATCCGCGTCCGCCGAGCGCTCGCCGAGGCGCGCGCGACGGACACCTACTGCGGCGAGACCCTGGAGGAGAAGCTGCCCAAGAGCAACCGCTCGAACAGGGACGTCACCATCCCCGAGGGGACGGTCGAATTCCTGCGCCATCACAAGCAGATGCAGCTCTATCGCCTGACGTACAACGACATCGAGCAGGGCGAGGACACCCCCGTGTTCTGCAGTGACCTCGGCGAGCTCTACCGCCCGTCGAAATTCACGAGCGACTTTAGCCGCTTCGCCCAGCACAAGTCATTCGCGGTCACGTTGCACGGCCTGCGCCACACGCACGCCAGCCTTCTCCTGAAAAAGGGTGTCTCGATACAGTACGTCTCCGCCCGTTTGGGCCACGAGAGCATCGAGATCACTTACAAGACCTACTCGCACTTCCTGCCGGGAGACGACGGCGGGTCTTCGGAGAAGTGGGGCGAGTTAGCCGCGCTGCCGAAGGACATCTTCGGCCTGCTTCCCGCTGCCTGATTCTCATTGTTTGCCATGGTTTACTGCCACAATTCCGCCACAAGCCCTAAAAGGGGCTGCCACAACAAGAAAAAAGGCCAGCCGCATAAGCGACTGGCCTGCAAGTTCTTGGTCGCGGGGGCAGGATTTGAACCTACGACCTCCGGGTTATGAGCCCGGCGAGCTACCAGACTGCTCCACCCCGCAATGTCTGGGCGCCTCATGTGCGCAAGAAAGAATATTACGCGGGAGTTCGGTAAACGGCAAGGAAAATCTCGTAGAGCATAATTCCTTCATATTTAAAACCCCTCAGCCCCTATCACCGTAAACGAATCGCGGCCGAGCGCCGTCGACGGCGCGTATACAATGGTGCGCGTCCTTTTATGCCAACACTGGGAGTAGACATGCTGCTCGCTATCGATATGGGAAACACGCAGACGGCCATGGGCCTGTTTGACGGAGACGAGCTGGTGCAGTCGTGGCGTATGCCCACCGACCGCTCCTATACCGCCGACGAGATCCACGTGCGCCTGATGGGTTTCTTTAAGATGTACGGCCTTTCGCTCGATGCGGTCGACGCAATCGCCTTTGCGGGCGTGGTGCCGCAGCTCTCGCGCGAGTGGCACGCCGTGGCCGACCGCATTGCCGCGGACGCCATCGTCATCGGGCCGCAGACGGCCGCGGTGACCAAGCTGCGCGCGGCGCGCCCCCAGGCCGTAGGTGCCGATCGCGTCGCCAACGCCGTTGCGGCCGAGACTTTCTACGGCGCGCCGGCAATCGTGGTGGACTTTGGCACCGCGACCAATATCGACGTCATCGATGAGGACGGTTATTACATTGGCGGAGCGATCGCGCCGGGCATCCGCATCTCCATGGACGCGCTTGCCGCCCGTGCCGCCAAGCTCGCCAGCGTGCCGCTCGAGGCGCCCGAGCACGCCATCGGCCGCGATACCGAGGAGTGCATCAAGGTCGGCGCCGTAACGGGCGCCGCCGCCATGGCTGAGGGCCTGGTCGCGCGCATGAAGCGCGAGCTGGGCCGCGAGGATGCCACCGTTATCGCCACGGGCGGTCTCGCCAGCATCGTCGCCGATTCGACCGATGCCTTCGACGTGGTCGACGGACAGCTCACCATCAAGGGTATCTGCGAAATCTACCGCCGCATGCAGGAGCTGGGATAGGACAGGGGCTTAAGTCGAGCACGAGCGCGAGCGGCGAACTAGGCAACGCATCGGCCCTATTCCTCAAAATCGAAAGATTTTCAGTTTTGAGGAATAGGGCTTTCTGCTAGGCCTCGTCGCACAGCCACCTCGCCAGGTCCACGATCTGCACCCCATTGCGGTCCGTGGCCTCGTGATGCGTGCGGGCGAGAATCATCTTGGGGTACGCGTCGCCAATGCTCAGCAGTGGTGAAATCTCGCGTTCAAATGTCTTATCCGAGCTGATGTCGTCGCTCACCTGAATGTAGAGCTTCTCGCTTCGCTTGATTGCTACAAAGTCTATTTCCTTTTTATAGAGCACGCCGACGTATACCTCGTATCCGCGGCGCAGCAGCTCGATTGCCACCATGTTCTCGTATACGCGTCCCCAATCCATATCACGTGTACCGAGCAGCGCGTATTTGAACGCGTGGTCTGCCAGGTAATACTTCTCGCCGCTCTTAAGGTATTTTTTGCCGCGGATGTCGTACCGACGAACTTTATAGAAGGCAAACGCATCGCACAGGCACCCCATGTACGTGCCGACCGTCTTGTTCGTTATCTTTAGCCCATCCGCGTTCAAAATATCCGTAATGTTACGTGCCGACGTTATGTTGGATACGTTGTCCATCATGTAATCGGCAATGCGCAGCAGCGCCGATTCGTTTCTCACGTTATGCCGCTGCACGATATCTCTCACGATGAGCGTTTTGAAGACATTGGAGAGATATTGATAACGCTGCTCCTGCAGTGGATAAGGGTAGGAGCCGGACATACCGCCGGTTCTCGCGTACTCATCGAAGTCGCGGTCGACCTCGCCCTCGTCGCCATAGAGTCGATACTCCTCAAACGAGAATGGGAAAACCTCGATCTCAAACGTACGCCCCGTAAAGAGCGTCGACAGATCGCTCGACAGCAAAAAGGCATTCGATCCGGTAATGAATATGTCGTACTGCTCGGATGCGTGGAGGCTGTTGATCGCACGCTCAAAACCGTCGCACATCTGAACTTCATCGATAAGCAGAAAGTTTTGTTTGCCGGACACTCGATGCTCTTTTACATAGGCGAGCAGCGCGTGATACTCGAGCAGATTCTCGAACTCATCGAGGTTGTAGTTGATATGGATGACATTCGAATTGGACAGATTTGCCTCCACGTAATCGCGGAGGGCCTCGAGCAATTTTGATTTACCGCTACGACGGATGCCCGTGATGACCTTGATGTCCGGCACGCCAATAAGGCTCGTCAACGTGTCCATATATGACGTTCTATTGATGAGTTTCATTGGGGCCTCCTCGCGGTCTTTTATCGCTATTCCTCAAAATTGAAAAATTTTCAGTTTTGAGGAATAGGCTCTATAGCGAATATACCTCGCGAAAGACCGAGCTGCCTTAATCCTATTCCTCAAAAACGAAAATTTTTCAGTTTTGAGGAATAGGGCGCTGGCAACCCATTCCCCAGATAGGCGAAACCCTCCCCGGCACAGGCCGAGGAGGGTCTTGTTGTCATGTCTATCTTTGGGCGCGAACGCCCCCGCGCTACAGCCCGCGAATTCGTACGGCCTCGGGCGGAAACTCCTGCTCGCCGGCATCGGTCTTAATGGTCGCGCGGCCCCAGATGTCCAGGCCTGCAAACACACCGACCGCAAGCGGCAGGCCGTTGGGCGACACCGCCGCAACTTGGCGGCCCAGCAGCGGCACCATGTCGAAGTACTCGCCCAGCACGGGAGCCAGCGGCCCTGCGGCGCCTTGCGGCGTGTTGGCAACAACCGCCCAAGCGTCCACGCGGGCCAGCACGGCGGCGGCCAGCGTCTCGACCAGCGCTTCGTCAGCCACGTCCACACCAAGCTCGCCCAGCGCCGAACGCTCAATATCCACCGTCACGGCACCGAACATGCCCGCAGCAGCGGCACCGCCGTTCACGGCAACACGCGCGAGCGACGTCTCAAACGCAGGCGCACCGCACACGATATCGCTCGGCCACTGGATACCCACCTTACCGGCAAGGCCCAACCCCGGCGTCGAAGCCGTGCCCACGAGCGCGTCCATCATGCCCATCGCAGCCACAAACGGCAGGCCGTGGAAGGCATGCATGTTCACGTCCGGGCGCACGATCAGCGAAAACGTCAGCGAAGCATCGCCCGCGCTCCAAGCGCACCAGCCCGCGGACGCACCCTCGCGGCCCGCGTCGCGCGCGGCGTCAAGCTCGGTACCGGCGACAACAGCATTCATCTCGATCATCTACATACGCCCCAATTCGCCCACGATATGGCCCACGCGGTCCTCGGGCTCCTTGACCTCGACACCGTTGTAGCGGAAGAACCGCGGCGGGTCGTGCATCAGGTCCTCGAGCGGCACCAGCACAAAGTCGCGCTCGCCAATGAGAGGATGCGGCAGGCGCAGCTTTTTGCCGCCGTGAGTCTCGCCGTCCATCCACAGCAGGTCCAGGTCGATGGTGCGCGGACCGTTGGCCTTGGCCTTTTTGGAGCGGTCGCGCCCAAGCTCGGCCTCGATCTTCATGAGCTCGTCGAGCAGCACCAGCGGCGCCAGCTCGGTCTTGATCTCGATGACGGCGTTGGCAAACGCGTCCTGGCGCGTCTCGTAGGCCGGCTCGCTCTCGTAGATCTTGGAGGAGTTGGACACGCAGGTGAGCGGAATCTCGGCGATCATGTCGCGCGCGGCGCGGATGTTGTCGCAACGATGCCCCAAGTTGGAGCCCACGGCCACAAACGCACGGCGCGGCTGCGGCTTGGCGACGGCCCAGTAACCGTTCAGGAACTGCGCAAAACCCGCGGCGTCGTGCACGCGCACGATGTTCGCACCGGCCTGGATGGCGCCCAGGCACACGCCAAACGTGGCGGCATCGCGCGCGGCGGCCTCGGTCACGCCCGAGACAGCGCCCACAAAACGCTTGCGCGACACGGCGCACATGAGCGGATAGCCCAGTGACGCCATCTTGGCAGTCTCACGCTGGATGACGATGTCCTCGTTAGCCGACTTACCAAAGCCCGGGCCAGGATCGATGCAGATGCGGTCGCGCGACACGCCGGCATGGATGAGTGTGCGGGCCTGGTCGGACAGAAAGCCCATGACGCGGCGCATGATGGGCGCCGAATCGGGCAGGGTAAAGCGGCGGAGCTGAGAGGTGGGCACGTAGGCCTCCTCGCGGCGGGCGCTGCGGCGCATCATGGCGGCCAGGCGGTCATTGGACTCCGATGCGGCCTCGGTGGCCTCGGGCGCGGCCTCGGGCGCGGGCGCGACGGTCTCGGCGGCAGCAGCCTGCTCGGCGGCCGGCGTCTCCTGCCCCAGCTCGGTTGCAGGCTCGGACGTGGGCTCCGGCTCGCCAAACGGCAGTGAGGGCTGTACCACACCGCCCGGAAGCTTGGCCTCAACCTTGGGCTCGCCCAGCAACTTGCCGCGACGGCGACGGGCCGGCTTCTCGGCCTCACGCGCGGCCTCGGCAGCCGCCTCGCGCGCCTTCTCGGCAACAAACGCCGCTGCCGAGGTATCGAGCTGCACCGTTGCGTGCGTGCGGGTGGGCGCGGCGACCTCGCCGGCATGCATCACGATGACGCCGCAGGTACTCGTCTTAACAAACTCGACCATCTTGGGATCGGTGAAGCCCGTCACGTCGTTGACGATCGAGGCGCCGCAGCGCACGGCCGCCTTGGCAACCGCCACATGACGCGTGTCGATCGAGACGATGGCGCCCTCCTTGGCCAGCGCGCGCACCACGGGCAGCACGCGGCGAGCTTCCTCGTCGGGGTTGACCGGGGTAAAACCAGGGCGCGTGGACTCACCGCCCACGTCGATGATGTCGGCGCCGGCATCGAGCATCGCCAGGCCGTACTCGATGGCGGCATCGGGGTCGAAGTGCTCCCCGCCGTCGCTAACCGAATCGGGCGTCACGTTGAGGACGCCCATGATGCGCGGACGGTCAAAGCTGAGCTCATACTTTCCGCACCGCCATGTCTTGCTGTCGTTCGCCATGAACATCCTCCTAAAATGCCCACGCCGCCGAGCTTGGGGAGCTGGCGGCGGGGTCGCTTTGCACTCAGTCTTTCTATTGTATCCGCGCGCGCGGGCTAGAACGCAAACGCGGCCGCGATGTCGCAAGAAATCAGCAGGCCGGCATTTGCATCCTGATCGGTGGGAGCAAGGTTGCATATGGCCAGCGTATCGCCGGTAAAGTAACGCGTAAGGCCCGCCGCCGGATACACCACGAGCGAGGTCCCACCCACAATGAGGGCATCGGCCGCGGCGATGGCGGCAACGGCACCGGTCAACACATGCTCGTCGAGCGGCTCTTCGTAGAGCACTACATCGGGCTTGATGCGGCCACCGCACGCGGGGCACGCAGGCACGCCCGCGGCATCCTCGTGCTCGCGCGAGCAAATCCACTCGGCGCTATAGACCGCGCCGCACGACTGGCAAATGTTGCGATGGACCGATCCGTGCAGCTCAAACACTCGCTGTGAGCCGGCCATCTGATGCAGGCCGTCGATATTTTGCGTCACCACGGCGTCGAGCTTGCCGGCGCGCTCCAGCTCGGCCAGCTTGGTGTGGCAGCGGTTGGGTTTAGCGTTGAGCGTGATCATCTTGGTGCGGTAAAAGTCGAAGAACTCCGCAGGATGCGCCTCGTAAAAGCTATGCGACAGCATGGTCTCGGGCGGATAGGCAAACTGCTGGTGATACAGGCCGTCCACGCTGCGGAAATCGGGAATGCCACTTGCCGTGGAAACACCAGCGCCGCCAAAGAAGACCATGCGCTTATGGGTGCCGAACAGCTCCGCCAGCGCGGCGGAGGCCTGCTTGGGATCCGTTATTGCCTGCGTCATATGAGTCCTCCGTCCTTGTTGGTCGGGCAGCGTCGGGCGATGTCCCAGCATGCGGCCTTTGGGTCAGCACGCGCGGTGCCCACCACCGCCCCTGTTGCGCTAATCTTAAGCCTGCCAACCCCGTCGAAAGGACACCATGCCTCAGACTTACACTTTCGCCTCGTGGAACGTAAACGGCCTGCGCGCCGTGCTCAAAAAGGACCCGAGCTTTATCCAGATCGCGCAAGAACTCGACGTCGATATCCTGGCGTTGCAAGAGACCAAGCTGCAGGAGGGCCAGGTCGATATTGACCTGCCCGGCTATCACCAAACCTGGAGCTACGCCGAGCGTAAAGGCTATTCGGGCACTGCGGTCTTTAGCCGCCAGGAACCGCTGCGCGTGCTGCACGCCGACGCACTGCTACCCTACGCCGGCGAGAACGAGGCGGCCGAGCTCGTCGCCCAAGCCGCAACCGAGGGCCGCGTCTGTGCGCTCGAGTTCGACAAGTTTTGGTTTGTCGACGTCTATACGCCCAACGCACAAAATGAGCTCGCGCGCATCGACGTGCGTATGGCCTGGGACGATGCCTACCGCGGCTTTTTGAACGCGCTCGAGCGCGAGACCGGCAAACCCGTCGTAACCTGCGGCGACTTTAACGTGGCGCATGAGGAGATCGACCTTAAGAACCCCAAGTCCAACCGCGGCAACGCAGGCTTTTCGGACGAGGAACGCGGCAAGTTTACCGAGCTGCTCAACGCCGGCTTTACCGATACCTGGCGCGCGGCAAACCCCGACGTCGAGGGCGTCTACAGCTGGTGGAGCTATCGCTTTAATGCCCGCAAGAACAACGCCGGCTGGCGCATCGATTACTTTCTGGTAAGCGATTCGATCGCCGCCAACGTTCGCGACACCGGCATCCGCGGCGACATCTTTGGCAGCGACCACTGCCCCGTCACCCTCACGCTAGAGCTCTAGCCCCAAGTAATTCCTCTAGGGGACAGAGGAAAACAGATCATGTGACCCCTCTCCCCCTATAAGGTGCGGTGGAATAGTTCCTGTTTGGGCAGCAAATAGCCAAAAACGAGAACCATTCCACCGCAAGTTCGTGAGGGAACGCGAAATGCCTTACAGCCCGTATTTCACGACGACACGGTTAATGCGACGGCACCAAGGCTTGTACAAGGCAGCCAAGAACACGCAGGTCGCGAGGCCGTGTGTGATATCGAACGGCACTGCCGTGGCAAGACGTGCCATGGCACCCGCCCACGTGAGCGGTTGAACAAAACCGATAATGTCGTAGGCGTTGATCACAACGCCGTACAGCAAACCCGAAGCAAAGCCGTAGGTCAGCAGCGCCGGCATACGCACGGTGCCATCGGCGCGATCAAAAGCGCCGGCATGCGCCAGCGCACCGCCAACGTATCCCACGAGCCCCCAGGCATACATCTGCCACGGCGTCCACATGCCCTGCCCAAAAAAGAAATTGCTGGTCAGCGCCGCCAACGCACCGACCATAAAGCCGTTACGACGACCGAGTGTCGCCCCGGCGATAATGGCGATGGCACTCACGGGTTTAAAGTCGGGAATGGGGCCAAACAAGATACGCCCCGCCGCGGCCAATGCTGCCAGAACCAGCGTGGGCATAATCTGGCGCAAACCCGGACGAGATGCCTCGTAACCCGCAAAGAACAGCGCGAGCACCAGCGCCACCACAACCAGCATGGCCAATGCTGCCTGCTCAACACCCGACAGCAACGCCGCAGCCATCACCGCCGGCACCGCCAACAACAGCGGGATCTCCAGTTTTGCAAGCAAGCGCGAGAAACGACAGTCCGTCATCCCATCACGCCCTATAGAACACGTTGTCGGCAAAGAAGTCGGCCGGGGACTCCATGCAGGCAATCTCGCCGTCAAACATCATGGCGACGTCGTCGGCTACCTGCTCGGCAAAATCCAGATCGTGCGTGGCCATAATGACGGTGCCGCCAGCCTTCGCATGGCCACGCAGGGCGCGGGCGATAATGCGGCGGCTGAACAGGTCTAGACCCTTGGTGGGCTCATCGAGCAATAGCAGTTCGGGGCCGATTAGCAGCAGTTTTGCCAATGCAAGCAGTTGACGCTGCCCGCCCGAAAGATCGTACGGATGGCGTCCATCCAGACCCGACAACCCCAAGCTCGCCGCACGCTCCCGCGCCAAGTTCTCGTCATATCCGCAGGTCGAGTCCCATTCCATCAGCTCATCGCGAACCGTCTCGGCAACCAGCAATGCTTTGGGATTCTGAGGCAGCAGCGCCGCCGAGGCCGCTCCGCGCACCACGCGGCCGCGCTGCAGCTTGGCGGTCTTCGCCAGCACCGAAAGCATTGTCGACTTACCGCAGCCGTTACCGCCCACGATCGCATGCACCGCGCCAGCCGAAAACGACACATCGAGCCCGCGGAGCACCCAACCGCCCGCGCGATCGTAGCGAAACCAGCCTTCCGACAGGGTGGTAGCCGACCCGCCGTGCATTTTTTGGAGTATTCTGCTTCCATCCGTGCGCGAGAAGGCTTCCGAGCCGTTCTCGAGCGACGTTTGCGCCACAAATTCGGACGATTTGTCCAATTCCGAACTTTTTTTCGCGCTCGATACGTCCCCGGGCGGCTCCAGAGAACCCAAATTGTCCTCACGCCTGCTGAATACTCCGTTTTTTGCACATCGGATGGCACCCCACCCCAACATGTCATCGGAAAACAGCGATTCTCGGCGTCCCAAAGAAGACATATCCGCCACCTCGCGCACGCGACCGCCCTCAATCCGGTACGTACACGTCGCATACTCGAGCATCGGCCGCGGCTGATGCGTCGCCACAACAACCGTGCAGCCCAGCTCGCGATTCACACGAAACAGCGCGTGCAGGAAATTCTTCTCCGCAACCGGATCAAGCTGAGACGTGGGCTCGTCGAGCAGCAGCACGCGCGGGCGGAGCGCCAACACGGCCGCCAACGACAGCAACTGTTTGCGACCACCCGAAAGCGTGTCAGTATCGCGGTGAAGCCAATCTTCCAGCCCAAAGAAATAGCTGGTCTCAGCTACGCGACGGCGCATCTCATCACGTGCTAGCCCCAAGTTTTCCAGGCCAAACGCCATCTCGTGCCACACGGTTTCGCACACGATCTGGTTCTCGGGATCCTGGAACACATAGCCCACGCGCTCCGCCGATGCCCGTACGTCCATGTCGGCAACGTTCTCGCCCAGCACGCTCAGTTCGCCAGTGCGCTCGCCCGCCGGAGCGATCTCGGGCTTGAGCAGCGACAGCAGCGTCGACTTACCCGATCCGGTACCGCCAACAAGCAGCGCAAATGCACCTTGGGGAACAGACCAGTCGAGCCCCTCGAGCACCGCAGCATCAGCATCGGGGTAGGCAAAGCTCAGGCTCCGCACCTCAATCGCCGGCATATCCGGGCCGCACGCAGCGCCCGACACCGGGCCCCTATCCAACCGAGCCATCAGCCAAACCTCTTCTCATCAATCGCGTGCAACGCGCAAGGCAGCACCATCCAGGCAGCGTACACGACATAGCCCGGCCACGGCGCCGGCACCGAGAGCTGCGGATAAAACGAATACTGTGTCGTCGCGGTCCATGCCACCGCCACGGCAGCCGCGCCAAACAGCGCAAGCAAAACCAACGCGGCAACATCGCTGCGCCTTAGCCGATACCGCGCGTACGTCGTGCGACGCGTCGCGGCGCCCCACCCGCGCGAGCGCATCGTGTCCGCGCGCTCCAGCGAATCTTCCATGCCCCAGCCCATCAACACAGTCGATGCCCGCAGGCGCGAGCGCACGGGGTTGGCCGGCGCGCGGCCCGGCACATCAATCGCATCTTGCACCGCCAGCACCGTGCGGCCGCGGCGCAAAAACTGTGGAATAAGCCGCATGCACATCGAGATCATGAGCGCGATCACCGGCGCGGCGTTACCCAGCAGCGCGAGTACCTTGTCGTATTCGAGCATCGACGCCGCGGCCTCAAACCACAGCACGCTCGCCACAAACAGCCCACCCATGCACAGGCCATATACCATGCTCTCCAGATACACCGCGCGCATGCCAATGCGGAACAGCTCCGTCGAGCCCGAGGTGCCAAACAGTGGATTGACCAGCGCGATAATCAAAATCACCGGCAGCTGCCAGCGAAGCGCGCCCAGCGTGCGGGCAGCCCCACGCGTCGCAAATCCATACGCCAGCCCGCCCGCAAGTGACAGCGCAATCAGCACCGGCTGCATAGAGAACATGGTGAGCCCCAGCGTCAGCACTATATAGAGTGCCGGCACAGCCGGATGCGACATCGAGAACGCCGCGACGGGCTCGCCGCCAAACTCCTCTTGTATGTTGTCCACGGGCACCCCCGTCCCCTCGCTCAAACGACAGCTCCGCAGCACCGCCAACGCCGCACGCAAGCAGTGCAAACGCCACGCCGGCGGCGCAAGCCTCAACCGCCGCAAACCAATCGCTACGCGCTCAACATATGCCTGCGGTATCATATTGCGCCGTGTATCGTTTCCAAACGCACGTCTCTATAACGTAACAGGAGATCACATGGACGCAACCGCAATTATCCTCGCTGCCGGCGAGGGCACCCGCATGAAGTCGAACCACTGTAAGGTTTCGCACAAGATCCTGGGCAAGCCCATGGTCCAGTGGATCGTCGACGCTACCATCAAGGCCGGCTGCAGCCGCGTCGTGGTCGTCATCGGCAGCCACGCCGACGAGATGCGCGCCCTTATCGACGGCACCTACGCCAACAGCGCCACCAAGGTCGAGTGCGTCGAGCAGACCGAGCGCCTGGGCACCGGCCACGCCGTGAAGGTCGCGCTCGAGGCCTGCGGCATCACGCAAGGCCCCGTCGTCGTGCTCAACGGCGACTTGCCGCTCATCACCGCCGACACCGTCGCCAAGTTCGCGCAGACCGTCGCTACCGGCGAGCTCGCCTGCACCGTCATGACCATGACCCCGCCCGATCCTTTCGGCTACGGCCGCATCAAGCTGGGCGCCGACGGTCAGATCGAGCGTATCATCGAGCAGAAGGACTGCACGCCCGAGCAGGCCGCCACGCTGCTCGAGTGCAACGCCGGCTGCTACGCCTTCGACGGCGTGCAGCTCGCCGCCCACATTAACGAGATCGGCAACGACAACGCGCAGTCCGAGTACTACCTGCCCGACATGCTCGAGATCCTCAAAGGCCACGGCCAGGCAGTCTCCATCTTCCACTGCGACGACTACCGCGACGGCCTGGGCGTCAACAGCCGCATTCAGCTCGCGCAGCTCACCGCCATCGCGCGCGACCGCATCAACGAGCACTGGATGGCCGAGGGCGTCACGTTCATCGATCCCACGCAGGCCTGGATCGGTCCCGATGCCGTCATCGGCCGCGACACCGTCGTGTGGCCGCAGACGCACCTGATCGGCCACGTCACCGTGGGCGAGGAGTGCCAGCTCGGCCCCAACAGCCGCCTCACCGACACCACCGTCGGCAGCGGCTGCACCATCGATGAAACCATCGCCGTCGAGGCCGTCATCGAGAACGGCGTCGACTGCGGCCCGCGCGCCTACCTGCGCCCGGGCACCCATATGCTCGATGGCTCCAAGGCCGGCACGCACGTGGAGATCAAGAAGTCCACGATCGGCGAGGGCTCCAAGGTGCCGCACCTGTCCTACATCGGCGATACCACCATGGGCTCCGGCGTCAACGTGGGCGCGGGCTCCATCACCTGCAACTACGATGGCGTACACAAGCACAAGACCGTCATCGGCAAGGATGCCTTCATCGGCTCCGACACCATGATGGTCGCGCCCGCCCAGATTGGCGACGGCGCGCTTGTGGCCGCCGGCTCCGTCATCACCGAGCCGGTCCCGGCTGACGCACTCGGCCTGGGCCGTGCCCGCCAGATAAATATTGAGGGCTGGGCCGCCGATTATCGCCGCCGTCTGCACGAGGACGACGAGGTATAACGTTTTACCAAGCATCTAAGGAGCTGTTCCCATGGGGGGCGGCTCCTTTTTTCTATCGTGACCTGCGCGACAGGATGAGTGGTCGGTTCGTGTCCGTTGACGGTAAAGACGTTATCAAGACCCGATTAACCCCGTCGCGCGGTTACAATGCAACAAGGCATCTATATGGCATTCGATATAAAGGAGAAGGGTAATGCCGATTAATGATCCCGAGAAGTCGGAGAATATGCGCAAGTCCATCCGCGTGTATTCCGGTTCCTCCAACCGTCCCCTCGCTCAGAAGATCGCTGAGTACCTTGGGGTCGAGCTTTCGGGCCTTACGCTAAAGCAGTTCGCCAACGGTGAGATTTACGCCCGCTACGACGAGACCGTCCGCGGCGCCGACGTCTTCCTGATTCAGTCCGTGGCCGGCGGCAACGTCAACGACATGCTCATGGAGCTGCTCATCGCCACCGACGCTGCCAAGCGCGCATCCGCCCGCTCCATCACCGCCGTCATCACCCACTACGGCTATGCCCGCCAGGACCGCAAGGCCGGCCCGCGCGAGCCCATCACCGCCCGCCTCGTCGCCAACCTGCTCGAGCGCGCTGGCGTCAACCGCATCATCACCCTCGACCTGCACCAGGGCCAGATTCAGGGCTTCTTCGATATCCCGGTTAACCACCTGTCCGCGCTGCCGCTGTTTGGCCAGTACTACAACGACATGCACTTCGACACCGACAACCTGGTTGTCGTCTCCCCCGATGTGGGCCGCGCCAAGGCCGCCAAGAAGCTGTCCGACATGCTCGGCTGCGACCTGGCCATCGCCCACAAGGGCCGTCCGCGCCACAACGCCGCCGAGGTCATGGGCATCATCGGTGACATCAAGGGCAAGACCTGCATCATCAACGACGACATGATCGACACCGCTGGCACCCTGTGCGCCAACGTCAAGGAGCTCAAGGCTATGGGCGCCGGCGACATCTACGTATGCGCCACCCACGGCATCTTCTCCGGTCCGGCCATCGAGCGTCTGAACGACGCCCCGATCGTCGAGTGCCTCGTCACCGACGCCATTCCCGTCGAGGTCGGCGGCAAGATCAAGACCATCTCGGTCGCCGAGGAGTTCGCTCAGGCCATCTCCGCCGTTTACCACGAGGAGCCCGTCTCCACGCTCGTCGGCGGCGACTTCGCGCTGTAATCCAGCGTGCATCTCATCATCTTTGGTGTTTTTAAAGGGTCGGAAGCTCGCTTCCGACCCTTTTTCTACCCCTCGACAACCTTCCCTGGACAATTAGTTCAGATACGTATTTTTTTAAAGCTCCAAAGGCCGTTCTGAGCCTTCTGAGCTCCCCGGCGAACGCCATACTGCCCAAAGCTCATCGCTTTCGAGTACGACCGCCGCATATTTACCCTCAAATCGCCCTCGAAAGCCCTTAGAAACGCCTCGAACGCCCGCCGTCTTATACGTATCTGAACTAACTGTCCAGTAGCTATCGTCAACCTTCGCGGCAGAGCTCAATTTCCTGCAATCCCCTCAACCGATACCACCGATTTCATAACACCCAGCCGTTCATGGCGCGCAGCGCCCCGCTGAGCGAAAAGAACGGTATGGCGGTCGCATTCTGCCGCCAACTTAGTACGTTATAGCTATGACGACCGTGATTTCACATCTCTCCGCCCTCCGCGCAATTCGTCGCGCACGACGGGCGTACTCTGCCCTACCCTGGGACTCCGTTGATAGCGAACAGCAAGCACAGGCCTTGGCTGGCTGCATTCCCAACAATGACGCGATAGACTTTGGCGCACTTTCGATACTCGACGCCTGGAATGAAGATGATTCCGAACTGCTCGATCTTCTCGTTTCAAACGAAGACAACAGGCGCCCCGACAAGCGACTTCTTCAGCATATTCTCTCCACTCCTCTTCCTGAAGGTGCAATTATGCACGTCGAGGCCGACATCTACGCAACGTCCCCTGCCATGACAGCCATGCTTTGTTCCAAAAATGAATCAGTCGCCAAAACCTTGATGCTCCTTATGGAGCTGCTCGGAACCTACTCCCTTCCTCCCGGGGCAACATACCCCATTGCCTATGACGACATCTGGCCCAAGGGCGATGACTACGAAGCGATGGACGACCTCGATTGCCGGGGCGACCAGTCGGCGACCGAACAGCAGAACGAAACCCGCTACGAACAGGCACACTACAAATGCGAGCCCGCCACGACCATCGAAGATCTCGAGACTGTTGCACAGCTTGCCAAAAGCAGCTCATACACCTCGTTTCGCACGGCAGTCAAGCTCGCCCGACCCGGATCTGCATCCCCAGCCGAATCCCTAATGTTTGCCGTTCTCGGAGCGCCCATGCGCTTTGGCGGATTCGGATGTTGCAGCCTGCCCATGGGAGGCCTGCTACTCAACTATCGAATCGACTTCGACACTCTTGCGGTCAACATGTCCTCCGGCATCCCTTACGCCATCTGCGACCTATATTGCCCGGCCGCCGGAGTCGACAACGAATACAACGGAATTGGGCATGAGCTTCAAAACGCTCGCATCCACGATGGCAATCGAAATAATGGCCTCAAGGCAATGGGCATCCACGTCCTGGTTATCAATCGCGACCAAATGAAAGACCTTGTTGCACTCGAAGCCTTCGCCCAAACGATGCATCGACTCGCGGGAGTCCGATTCCGATACCGTATCAAGGGCTATCGCAAGCGTCAGGCCGCTTGGCTCAACGCCCTGCGGGCCGGAATCGGCCTTGCGCCGGTCTAAACGGCGAATCACCCGTGCACCGTCGAGCAGGGCTGGACAGTTAGTTCAAATACGTATAAATGGACACATTGAATTAGGCTGTTTTGCAGTTATCTCTATACCATTCGCCCGATTTGAAGGCAGGGTAGACTTCAAAACAGCGTCATATGGACTAACTAAAGCTCCAAAACAACGTATCGGCATTGAATTGAGCACTTCGAGTCCTCAGAACTTATACGTATCTGAACTAACTGTCCACCTCGATTTCGACGGCCGTCCAAACGCCCTCAAATAACCTCAATTGCCCTCCATTTGACAGCGGCAACAGGGTCGCTCACCATAGCAGGCGACAAATCAACGAAAGGATGAACATGGCAGCTGCACAGCCGCTTAAGATTCGCATGGTTGCCGGACTTGGCAACCCTGGCGAGGAATATGCCGAGACCCGCCACAACGCTGGCTTCAAAGCAATCGACGAGTTGGCCCGTCAGGCCGGTGTCACGTACTGGAAAAACCAGGCCGGCGCCGAGGTCGCGCTCATCAATATCAACGATGCTGAGGAAGAGGGTGGCAAGCGCCAGATTGTGCTGGTCAAGCCGCAGTCGTATATGAATACCTCGGGTGGCCCCATCTCCAAGCTCTGCCGCGAGTACAAGATCAAGGCCGAGGAGCTGCTCGTGATCCATGATGAGCTCGACATTCCCGCCGGCGACGTACGCGTCAAGGTAGGCGGTGGCCACGCCGGCCACAACGGCCTGCGCTCCATCATCGACAAGATGGGCAGCCGCGACTTTAGTCGCATCCGCACCGGCATCGGCAACCCTCCCGGCAAGATGGCCGTGGCCGACTACGTGCTCAAGCAGCTGCGCGCCCGCGAGGCCGAGGACTTCCAGGACACCTGCGCCCGCGCCGCAGATGCCGCCGGTCTGGCCATCGTCCACGGCGTAATCTACGCCCGCGATCACGTAAACGGCGCCGCTTCCGCCAACGGCAAACACTAAAACCTACCATTTAGGGATGTTTATTTTGGCAGGTTTTATATGCGGAAACGCCGCGGCAGCCGCGTCGCAATAAACCCTGTGCCGCCATACATACGCAACGCCCCAAAGGGGGCCGGCCTCAACGAAGCGCGAGGCCGGCCCCCTTTGCCGTTTTGCCTGATAAAACCTGCCAAAATAAACCTGTCCCTAAATGGCAGGTCACTTTTCCCGCCTGCCAAAGACACACGTAAGCGACATGTCCATGAGGGTATAATTTGCACCGTATGTCTGCACAACGCCTGTGCGCGTACGGTTTTATTCGGGCTACCGTCCATTTCCGTGGAGGCACGGTTCGGCGGCCCTAACAAGAGAGGGGTTCTATGTATAAGATCCTGGAGAAGACGCAGTTCTCGGAGAAGGTGTTCAAGTTCCGCATCGAGGCGCCTGCAATCGCCAAGCATGCGCACGCTGGACAGTTCCTCATGGTTCGCGCCAACGAGACGGGCGAGCGCGTCCCGTTTACCCTGGCCGGCTGGAACGGTGACGAGGGCTGGGTCGAGTTCATCTTCATGGTGATCGGCAAGACCACCGAGATGCTGTCCACCTACGAGGCCGGCGAGTCGCTGCGCGACGTCGTGGGCCCGCTGGGCGTTCCCACCGAGATGGCCGAGGGCCCCTGCGCCGTCATTGGCGGCGGCGTCGGCCTGGCAATTGCCTTCCCGGTCGCCAAGCACCTGGTCGAGACCGGCCACGAGGTGCACGCCATCATGGGCGCCCGCACCAAGGACCTCCTGCTCATGGAGGACCAGTTCCGCGAGCTCCTCGACGAGGACCACATCCACATCACCACCGACGACGGTTCCTACGGCGAGCAGGGCGTTGTCACCGCTCCGCTGGAGCGCCTGCTGCAGGACAAGGCCGTGAGCCAGGTCTTCTGCGTCGGCCCCGTTCCGATGATGAAGTTCTCGACCCTCACCGCCCAGAAGTACGACACCCCCATCACCGCGTCGCTCAACCCCATCATGGTTGACGGCACCGGCATGTGCGGCTGCTGCCGCGTCGAGGTGGGCGGCGTGACCAAGTTTGCTTGCGTCGACGGCCCCGACTTCGATGCCACCCTGGTCGACTGGGATGACCTTCGTGCCCGCCAGGCCGCTTACCGTTCCGAAGAGGGCGAGTCCCTCAAGGCCTATGAGGAAAAGAGCTGCGCATGCCACTAGTTAACGGTCGTTTCGTTGCCGATATGAAGTCGCCCCGCACCCCCGATAACGAGGAGCCGGCTGCCGAGCGCGCCTGCGACTTCCGCCCCGTCGACAAGGGCTTCACCGAGGAGATGGCGCTGGCCGAGGCCGAGCGCTGCCTCAACTGCAAGAAGCCGTTCTGTGTTGAGGGCTGCCCCGTCAACATCAACATCCCCCGCTTTATCGAACAGATCCGCGAGAAGGACTTCGGCGGCGCCCTCGATACCATCCGCGAGGACTCCATGCTTCCCGCCATCTGCGGCCGCGTCTGCCCGCAGGAGAACCAGTGCGAGGGCAAGTGCATCCGTGGTAAGAAGTCCGAGCCCGTGGCCATCGGCCAGCTCGAGCGCTTCCTGGGTGACCGCCCCGAGCTCGCCTCCACGCCCAAGATGGCTCCCAAGAACGGCAAGAAGGTCGCCGTCGTCGGCTCCGGCCCGTCCGGCATCACCTGCGCTGGCGAGCTCGCCCGCAACGGCTTTGACGTTACCGTCTTTGAGGCCTTCTTCACCGGCGGCGGCGTGCTGGTCTACGGCATCCCCGAGTTCCGTCTGCCCAAGGCAGTCGTCAAGCGCGAGATTGACGGCCTGGAGGACATGGGCGTCAAGTTTGAGTACAACTCCGTCGTGGGCAACATGGCCACGGCCGAGGAGCTGTTCGAGCAGGGCTTCGACGCCATCTACGTGGCGACCGGCGCTGGCCTGCCCAAGTTCCTCAACGTTCCCGGCGAGAACCTGCCCAACGTCTTCTTCGCGAACGAGTACCTCACCCGCGTGAACCTGATGAAGGCCAACAAGTTCCCCGAGTACGACACCCCCACCAAGCACGGCAAGAACGTCGTTGTCTTTGGTGGCGGCAACGTGGCTATGGACGCCGTCCGTACCGCCAAGCGCCTGGGCGCCGAGCACGCCATTATCGCCTACCGTCGTACCGAGGATGAGATGCCTTGCCGTCGTGCCGAGCTGCACCACGCCAAGGCCGAGGGCGTCGAGGTTCTGCCGCTCGTCTCCCCGCTCGAGTTTGTCGCTGGCGAGGACGGCTCCGTGTGCGCCGTCAAGGTCCAGAAGATGGAGCTCGGCGAGCCCGACGAGTCCGGCCGTCGTCGCCCGGTGCCCATCGAGGGTGCCATCGAGGAGATCCCCTGCGACGTCGCGATCTCGGCTATCGGCACCAACGCCAACCCCTTCGCAAAGAAGATCGGCGGCAAGATGGAGCTCAACAAGTGGGGCTACATCGTCGCCGACGAGGAGACCGGCCAGACCACCGATCCCCGCATCTGGGCCGGCGGCGACATCGTCACCGGTGCCGCTACGGTCATTCTGGCGATGGGCGCCGGCAAGAAGGCCGCCGCTTCCATCACCAAGAGCCTGCTGGGCGAGTAATCACCTACAGCGCTAGCCATCAAACGGCAAAGTCCCCGTCGAGCACACGCCCGGCGGGGACTTTTTCTATGCCGGCCAACCCATCACCACAAAGGGAACATGCGCCTTTGTGGTGGTTTTGGTCGGTTAGCCTTCGAGCTGCGCCACCTTGTAGCGGTAGGCTGCGGCAATAACGTCTTTGCAACCCTCGCGGCCCAGCTTGGCGCGGTTGACGACGATGTCCTTGCCACTCGTCATCTTCCACTTTCCGGCGCTGTAGCGCTTATAGAACGCCTCGCGCGCCTTCTGCTGCTGCTTGACCAGCTTGGCGCCCTTCTTTTTGTTAAGGCCGCGCTTCTTGCGCACGATCTCGACGCGGTCCTCAAAGGGTGCGGTCACCAACACGGCAATGTGGTTGGGATTGTTACGCAGCAGGTAATCGGACAGACGGCCTTCGATAATGCAGCTCTCGGTCTCGCCCAGATCCAAAATCACCTGGCTCATCTTTTGGAACAACTTGTCCGAGTACGAACGTGCATCGTAGCGGTCGGGCAGAAACGCCATATTCTCCACGGCCAGGCGCTCGTCGTAGGCAGCCATCTTGTCGAGCGACTCGCCCGCGCGCAGCGACGCGCGCACCAGCAGCTCGTTATCGTACAGCGGAATCCCCAACTCGTCGGCAAGCATGCGACCAATCTCGTGGCCCTCGGCGCCAAAGTCGCGCGCGATGGTAATGACCACAGGATTCTTCTTATTCTCCAGATCGCTCATCGCGATTCCTTTCTAACAAATGAGAAATAGGCGATTCCTGATTCTCATTTTGTCACTTACGACCGTCCTGGTTTCCCAAGTGCGGCAGATTGCCCCGAAAGAGGAGCGCCGCGTACTAAATGTACGCAAGCGACGATTGAGGGGCAAGATGCCGTGCTTGGGGAAGCAGGACTACGCTGCCACAATACGGCGTTGATATGCTCGGACCAGCAGCGAGATACCAAAGTTGAGCACAAAGTACATCGCAAACACCAGGCCGTAGAGCATAAGCACCTGCGACAGATCGATCGCGTGGGCCATCACGACGTTGGCCGTGTACATGAGCTCGGCCACGTTAATGCCCGAAAGATACGAGCTGTCCTTGATGACGGTCGTGCACTGGCTAAACAGCGCCGGAATGATCGTCTTAAACGTCTGCGGCAGAATGATGTAGCGCATGGTGGCAAAGAAGCCGAAGCCCTGGCTCTGCGCCGCCTCAAACTGGCCACGCGGAATCGAGTTGAGGCCGCCGCGCACAATCTCGGCCATAACAGCGCTGGTAAACAGCGTAAAGGCGATGGTCGAAATCACAATGTCCAAACCCTGCACCGTAAAGTAGATAAACAGGATCCACAGCAGGTTTGGCGTGCAACGGAACAGCTCGATATAGGCGCTCACCAAAATACGGAACGGGCGGGGCGCATAGCTTTTAACGAGCGCCAGCACCGTGCCAAAGATGAGCGAGAAAAAGATCGACAGCGCCGAGATCTCTATGGTCTTAACGAAGCCGCCCCAAATGTAGAGCAGGTTGGTCGCGTTGAAGATTTCCATGCGCTAGGCCTCCTCTACGTTGTCGAGCCCCAGCTCGGCCAGGCTCACGCCGCGCGGACGCTCCTTGGAGCGGCGCTCGAGCCACTGCACCAGTATGGCGAGCGGAAAGCAGATGATGAAGTACATAAGGCAGCAGACGATGTATCCCTGCAGGTAACCGTACAGACTCACAAAGTTGTCGGAACGGTACATAAGGTCGCCGCCAGCCACAAGCGCCAGCACCGATGTGTTCTTGACCAGGTTGAGCGCCTGGTTACACAGCGGCGGCAAAATGATCTTGAACGTCTGGGGCAGCACGATGTACCAGTATGCCTGCGCACGGGTGAAGCCCTGGCTCTGGGCCGCCTCCATCTGACCGCGCGGAACCGCCTCGATGCCAGTGCGGATGACCTCCGAAATGTAGGCCGCGTGATACAGGCCCACGCCCAAGAAGCCCAACACGAACGGCGCGATGCGCACCGGCTGGTCGGCACCGGTTATGGCCTGCAAAAACTGCGGACCGGCCATGTACATAAAGAGCACCTGTACGGGCAACGGGGTGTTCTGGTAAAACTCCACGTACACGCGGCTGATCGCACGCAGCACACGCGAACGGGTGGTAGAGAACACACCCAGCAGCGTGCCCAGCACCAGCGACAACAGCAGACCTGCAACGACCACCTGCAACGTCACGCCAAAGCCCTCCCAGAAGGGCCCCATGTTTTGAAATGTCGTCGACCAACGGTCGGCGTCAAATAATCCTTCGAGCATTTGATTCCTTCCTTGGACGATGCGCCTATACAAGACCCCAGGTTTTGACCTCTTGGTCGAGCCAGCCGTCGGCCAGGCGATCGCAAATCACCTGATCGACCACGGCCGAAAGGTCGCAGCCCTTCTTGGTCGCCACGCCGTAGCCCTGCTCGCCAAACTTGACCTCGGGCTGCAGCAGCTCAACGGTCTCGTTCATGTAACCGGCCAGCGTGGAGCGGTCCATGGCAAAGACGTCGATATTGCCGGCATCGAGCGAGCTCTTGATGATGGGGTAGCCGCTAAAGGCCCTAAACTCGGGCTTACAGCTAAAGCCGTTGTCCTTGATCATCTGCTCGATCAGGCTCTGCGTGGTAGCGCCCTGGCTCACGCCAATGACCTTGCCGTCCAGATCCTCAATCGAGGTAAAGCCCGAACGCTTCTTGACCATGAGTCCCACGTAGTCGGTGCGGTACGGCGTCGAGAAATCCCAGCTCTTCTTGCGCTCGTCGGTGATGGTGTAGGTCGCCGCGACCACGTCGAGTTGGCCGTTATCGATCAGCGGGCCGCGCGTCTTGGGCGTTACGTCGGTAAACTCGACAAGCTCCTGGGCGCGGGCCTCCTTATAGCTCACGCCAAAGACGGCAGCGGCGATCTGGTAGCACAAATCAACTTCCATGCCCTCAAAGCGACCCTTGGCGGTGTCGTAATAGCCATAGCCGGGAACGTCCTTCTTAACGCCGGCATTCAGATGTCCACGCGACTTGATGGCCGCAAGCTTGGAGCCCTTGTCGGAGCCCTCGCCGCTGGTGGAGTTGCCGCAACCGGTAAGCGCGGTCCCCGTCAGCGCAAGCATGCTGGCGCCAGCCAGCTGCAAAAAGTGACGGCGCGACACGGCCGCCCTCGTCATATCCGTCATGTCCATCACCGTGCCTAGTGCAGAATCTTGGACAGGAACTCGCGGCAGCGCGGGTTCTCGGGGTTATCGAAGAAGTGCTCGGGTGTGCCCTCCTCCAGGATGCGGCCGTCCTCCATAAAGATGACGCGGTCGGCCACCTGGCGCGCAAAGCCCATCTCGTGCGTCACGCAGATCATGGTGATGTCCTCCTGCGCGAGCTCAATCATAACGTCCAGAACCTCCTGGACCATCTCGGGGTCGAGCGCCGAGGTCGGCTCGTCAAACAGGATGATGGGCTGCTTGGTGCACAGGGCACGGGCGATGGCGATGCGCTGCTGCTGACCGCCCGAGAGATTCTGCGGATACTCGCCGGCCTTATGCGCCATGCCGACGCGCTTGAGCGCGGCGATGGCGATCTCGGTCGCCTCCTCCTTGCTCTTCTTTTGCAGCTTGATGGGCGCGAGCGTCAGGTTGCCCAGCACCGTCATGTTGGGATACAGGTTGAACTGCTGGAACACCATGGAACTATACTTGCGAGCCATCTCCAGGTGATTCTTTTTGGTGAGCGGCGTACCGTCGATGACGACCTCGCCCGATGTGGGCTCCTCCAGATAATCGACGCAACGGATGAGCGTCGACTTACCCGAACCGGAAGGCCCGATCATTACGAGCTTCTCGCCGCGCTTGACGGTGAGATTGATATCTTTGAGCACATGCAGGTCGCCAAAGTACTTGTTGAGATGCTTGATCTCGATCATGTCTGCCATGAATGTCCCTTCCCTGCGTTTACACGAGTTGAACTATTGTACGGAAAGAACCACGTTTCCGCAGCCCACACTACATTCCCGTAAAGAACCCGCAACCTTTAACCCACTCATTTAAGTCTGTCCCCAATGAGCACCCAACGACCAGCCAGGGGAGGTGCCCTTCATCAGGCCCGAAAATAATACAACCGCCCTTGTTGAGCATAAGTCAGCGAAAACCCGTACACGCGAGCAAGGTGACGTGAAATCAAAACCACCCCTAAAAGGGGTGGTTTGCTCTTAGGGTA
>JAUUSS010000018.1 GCA_030841765.1 Collinsella aerofaciens
CTGGACAATTTGGACGCCGTGGTGTGCGAGCCGGGCATCGCCGCCGAGGATCGTGCCGCCATCGAGGAACACACGCAGGTTATTTGCTAGTTATCGCTACGGGATTGCCAACGGGTGACGCGGGAGGACTTTTACCTCCTGTCATTGTGGAAACCAGCGCGTCAGCGCTACGCGATATGACGCGCAAATAAGGACCCCACTATCAAATCGTCTCAACCTGTAACAGGTAGGGGTGAAACCACCAACCAGATGTTACAGATTGAGACAATTCGGCGGGGCCTACCTTGTTTGTCTCGATCTGTAACGGTTAGGACTTAAAAACTCAGCTACGTGTTACAGATCGAGACAAAAGAAAAAGAACATTAGGACTTGAAAATAAAGTTTTGATAAGGGATTCGCCCAGTTAAGACGGTGCGGCAGACAATTGAGATTAGTTTGCCTCCGGAGTCGTAAGCATAATGAGTCAGTTCGATGACCGGAAGTTTTGCAACACCATAATTACTGGCTTCGGAATCGCTAAGCTGACGTGCTCTATAGCTTTCCCTAACAGATTGGATAGACTTGGACAAGTCGTCCATGATTCTGCTAAATGCCTGAAAATCTAACTGGTTATTCGGAACGCGCGACTTTGAAATGAAGAACGTATCAGCGCCTATGAAGCTGCCTTCAAGTTCGTAGGTCAATTCAAGACGCTGAATTTCATCGCGACTTTGACATCCAAATTGTTGGAGCATCATTACGGAAATTGGACGACCTGATGTGAGGCCGCCGAAATGTTTGGTAATGGCATCTGGATCAACGCCATCGCAATGGCTTGCAAAGTCAAAGTCTAAAAGTGAATTGAGCTCGCTAACGCGTTTCGGTGCAACAAACGACCCCTTACCTTGGATTCGATAGATACTTCCACGACGCTCCAGCTCACTCATGGCAAGTCGGACGGTTGTTCTGCTTACGGCGTATTCGTCGCAGAGTTCCATTTCTGTTGGAAGTTTATCGTCTGCTTGATATTCATCGACGATCTGCTTGAGCAGCGCGTCGGTGAGCTGTAAATAGAGTGGCCGTTTTTCGTGTGTATCGAGCATTAGAGCCTCAGTTTGCATGTTGGTTATACCTGATGGTTGCCTCAGTCGGGATGTAACGTGGGCAAGGTAACCTTAACGTATCACAGAGCGGCTCAGCATGACGATCTGATGCCTGTATCCACGAAGGGCTTGTCCGAGCGTGAAGATATTCTGGGGCAGGCAAATACCGTTCATGGAGTCCCCGATATGTTGGAGGTCAGCGCCGGCTGCTTTTGCTGCAAGGCCTATTTTCTTAATGGTCTCGCTGTCGCAGGAGTCTTGACTCGTCCCGTTCGCCGCCATGACGAGAACCTTCTCTTCAATTGACTTGCCTACGTTGTGGGATCGTACAAAGTCTACGATGGCGCGCAGGTCTGCTTCTTGGAAGCAAGGGACGGTGTAGGGGGCTGGCACCAGAAGGATATCGACGCCGAGGTCAACAAACTTGCGCGCAATTTCGAGCGTCATGACAGGTTCCGCAACGCCCGCTCCATGCATTTTTCCGGCTATGACCAGGCCATTGAAATGCTCTTTGGAGAGTTTAATCGAATGGGCGATTGCATCGTTGGAGACGCCGGTTCCAGGGTTGCCCGTCAGGCAGATAAAATCAAATCCGAGTTCGTTAGCCTTTTCTAAGGTCTTGGGAGAGACGCGACGACCCATGGGGATTTCCGTTCGGGATTCAGACATCTCTGCCTCGTTATCAACTGGCTCCAGATTGACGCCAATGGGCCGTCCGCATGCTCGCTTCACCCAAGTGACCGGGTTTTCATTGAGATCATCTGGAATACCGGCAATAACTGGATCGAACACATCGAGCGCGTTAAACAGAAGCAGGTCGGCACCTGCGGCACGTTCGATTTCTGCATTAGTAACGCCGCCGAGAAATTGGGAAGAGGGTACGTTTTCCGCCATGATGGTACGTCCCTCGGAAGCCAGAATTGCCTGCTTTAGATCCATGGGTGACGTGGCGGCAAAATCGGATGCGGACATGTTCAGTAATCGTTTGGGCATTGTTACTTCCTTTGACTAGAACGACAGGCTTGTGACATTGTCTCTAATATTGTTACAACAATATATTCAATATGTTATATCCAATCGGTGAACGGTTGCAAGCTTATTGTATTGCTCGGAAAAAATAGCCCTTAGCTGGGAAAATCTTATATTAATCGACTACCGTTCACCGAATAAGTATTTGAATTCTTGACATATCGACAAAGCAGAAAAAGAATTGGTTATGACAAATCGCGCAAATGATATTACATTTCGCACAAGAACGTATTTACTTACATAAGTGGATACAAACGGGGACGACGACGGTTGAGTCCGGATAAATCGTTACGTGCCCGGGAATCATGAAAGGATGTGTTATGGACGCTATCGTCAAATTCCTTGAAAAACACCAGCCCCTCTTCGACAAAATCTCGAGGAACATTTATCTGGTGGCGATCAAGGATGGCTTTCTCTCGAATATGCCAATTGTGCTGTTCTCGAGCCTGTTCCTTCTTCTTTCGACGCTCCCTGCCTATGTAGGCATCACGCTTCCGTCTGAGGTGCTGGATTTCTTCAATAAAATCTATGCATATACCATGGGGCTTCTTGGCATTATGGTGGCCGGCACCACGGCGAGCTCACTTGCCATGTCGATGAACCGTCGCATGCCTTCGGGCAAATCTCTCAACCCCACCTCGTGCATGGTTTGTGCCATGTGCGGCATGCTCTTGCTATCGGTGACGAACGATGTTGTCTCGATTGGCGGAGCAGATACATCTGTTTTTGAAACCGGCTATATGGGAACCAAGGGTTTTCTCGCTGCGTTCGTAGCCGCATTCTTGACCGTTAATATCTATAAGGTGTGCATTAGCCATAATGTGACGATCAAGCTCCCCAAAGAGGTCCCTGGCTCTATTGCGCAGAGTTTTCGCGATATCTTTGCATTTGGGTTTTCGATCCTTGCGTGCGCTTTTATCGATCTTGCGAGCCGCAAGCTGCTTGCTGTGCCGTTCGCCAATTTGGTGTCCGCTCTCATCTCGCCGCTGTTCTCCGCGGTCGACACCTATCCTGGCATGGCGCTTATCGAAGGCGCGGTCGCACTTTTCCAATTTATGGGTATCCACGGTGCTTCGGTTGTCATGAGTCCGATCAATGCTGCGCTCTACGGCAATACCGTTACCAATCTTGAGGTTTTCCAAGCAGGTGGACACCCGTCAATTGCTCTCACGCAGGACTTTACAAGCTTCATCGGCGGTCTGGGCGGTTCTGGCTGCACGTTCATCGTTCCTATTATCCTGATCATGTTTATGCGCTCCAAGCAGCTTAAAGCCATGGGCAAGGCATCGATTATCCCGGTGATTTTTGGAGTTAACGAGCCCGTTATCTTCGGTATGCCGATTGTTCTCAATCCCTATATGTTCGTGCCCTTCCTAGTGGCTCCTATGGTCAACGCCATTATCGGTAAATTTTTCATTGACGTCATTGGAATGAACGCCCCCATGTATACCATGCCGTGGGCGCTTCCCGGCCCAATTGGTGCGTTCCTCACCACGGGTCTCGATCTGCGTTCTCTCGTATTGATGGCAGTGCTGTTGGTCGTTGACTTTGTGATTTACTATCCGTTCTGCAAGGCGTATGACCATCAGCTTTGTTTGGAAGAGTCTGCAAAGGAGACTGCAGGAAACTCGGATGCAGATGCTATTGCCGCACAGGAAAATGTCGCAAAAGCTCTCGAGGCGGTAAAGGACAAGGCGGAGCAGATCCGCGTGCTTGTGCTTTGCCAGGGTGCTGGCACTTCGACTCTCTTGGCAAATGCTCTTCGCGAAGGTGCCGCTGCTAAGGGTATCGATCTGGTTTCTCAGTCCGGTGCGTACGGAAGCCACTATGAGACGATGGATCAGTACAACGTGATTGTTCTGGCACCCCAGGCACGCATGTACTATGACGCTATGAAGGCCGATACCGATCGCCTTGGAATTAAACTGCTCACCACAAGGGGCAAGGAGTATATCGACCTTACCAACGATCCCGAAGGTGCAATTGACTGGATCGTTCAGGAGCTGGCCAAATAGTGGATGCACTTCGTCGTTGATTCGTCGGTGTATGGTACGGCCCCGCAGCTTATTGAGCTGCGGGGCCGTATTTCGTTGAGTATCTAATTGAGACAATGAGCGCAACCGTCGTGAGATCGCATTGGCGCTCTCCGAGTCACCGACAAGCTGACTTTCATCTATGTGACCAATTCGCTTTCGGCCTTTAGCCTGCTCGAGGCGCGCGAGGATTGCGAGCTGTGCCTGGTGGGCGGCATGTACCGCCGCCGCACCGCCGCCTTTGTGGGGCCCACGGCCGAGGATACCCTGCGTGCGCTGGGCATCGACGCGGCGTTTATCGGTGCCAACGGCATTCTGGACGGCGACGTGTCTACGTCTAACATGGAAGAGGGCCGCATCCAGCAGCTCGCCTTTAGCAAGGCAGACTCGCGCTACTTGATCGCCGACTCCAGCAAGATCGGCAAGCGCGACTTCTACACCTTCTGCCGCCTGGACAATTTGGACGCCGTGGTGTGCGAGCCGGGCATCGCCGCCGAGGATCGTGTCGCCATCGAGGAGCACACGCAGGTCATTTGCTAGCTAGCGTAGCAGGCGATACTTCTGCCCTCTGCCGGTGCCTTCAACTGTCGCCAGGCCTGTCTCAACGAGTTTTTTGAGGATGCGAAGAAGCTTTGAGCGACTAAAGGTGACTTTGGCCGCAAGCTCGCTTGTCGATTGAGGGTGTACTCCGCTCAGCAGTCCGAATACGATAAGTTCGTCGCCTTTGAGCCCCGGGTTATCCATGAGTAGGGGAAGTGTTACCACAATGGCGTTATCCGAAACTTGAAACCGGGGCTTTCTGACGCTGTCCTTATAGGTATCGCGAATTCGCATGATGCCCGTTCCAAAGGCTTCGATAAGACCCAGGCGCAAAAAGACTTCGGCAAGAATACGATTGCGTCTAACGGATAGCATGTCGGACAGATATTCATCGACGGTCATGCTTGCCGGCAAGCCGCCGGGCGAAGCGACTTCCACACGGTCGTCGAACATCGAGATGCGGATGTGTGCGGGCGCATCCCAAGTCCTATGAACGACTGCATTGGTAATGGCCTCGCGGAATGCTTCGAGCGGAATGAGCTCCTTGCGGATCCGCTCCATCCCCTGGATCTCTTCGTAGCAGTACTGGGCTTCGAAAAGCTCAAGGGCTCCGTCAATTTCCGCTAGAACGGATGCATGTTCAAGAGTCTTGCGCTGCTTAATGAGGTTGATAGTTTCACCAAACACTGCGATGTCGATACCCGGGAAGCCATTCTCGTCCGCGAGCAGTTCTGCCGCGTTGTTGTAGGTTCCGGTTTCATCAAGCAGGCCAAGGGTTTTGAGAGTATCGGTTGTGAATGACTGAAGCGAAAGTTTTGCTGTTAGACGATTCTCTAAAACGGTGAAAGATAAATCTTGTTTGTTTGCCGGGAGCTGCTCAAAGGAGAGGTTTTGACCCTCGAGTACAAGACGCGAAAGGCCTAGGGTATCAACTGGAATGGTCGCGGTGTCATTGCGCTTGTATGCCTTCGAGCGGTATAGGTAAGGCTTCGATCTGCCGGGAAAGACCGTAAGCTCCACGGTTGCATCGGGCTCGTCGATCTTTAGGGAGTAATCGGGCTGGGGGATGATCGAATCGTTAATCTTGTTTTCGATATCCAGGCAGGTCTGCTTGGGGTCATCGAGGCCAACGGCTTCTCCGTCGTCGTTAATTCCAAATAGAACGCGTCCTCCCGTGCCATTTGCATAAGCGGAGACGGTTTTAAGGAACGAATTGGTGACGCATTCCTTGAATTCAAGATCTTTGGATTCTTGCATTGTGATGCTCCGTTTCGCTTCAATTTGACGTGAAAAATAACACGTAAAAATTTTACACGTCATTTTACGCGTCAAAATTATGACACGAAAAAATTTGCGTGTCATTATGCGCGTCAAAGTGACGCGAAATGACGCGCAAACGCGAATGCATTGGCATTCTGAACAATAACGGAGTTTGTAAGCCTGGGGCTTGATTGGGCTAACGCATGGAATTATCCGTATTCTCGAACACGCTTTCGGTATCATTTTGGCATTAAAAGATACCGAAGTGTGTTCGTGATGCCGATAATAATTAAGAAAGAGGAGCGCTTCGTAGCTGCCTGGAAAGTGAGGATTTGACCATCTGATTGTCTCGATCTGTAACAACTAGGCGATCAAATGCTCGTTAGATGTTACAGATTTAGATTTTCTGCCTGGCCGATTCCGTTTGTCTCAATCTGTAACAACTGGGACCGAAAAGCTCGGCTAGATGTTACAGATCGAGATTGAGCGGATTGACCTGTGCGTTTGTCTCGATCTGTAACAGGTAGATGGTCAAAAGTGGGCTAGGTGTTACAGATTTAGATTATTCGGACCGGCCTGCGCGTTCGTCTCAATCTGTAACAATTAGGACCGAAAATCCCTGCTAGATGTTACAGATCGAGATAAACGGCCCGCACAGGCCGAACCAAAACAAAAAGGCCGCATGCGAACCCGTGGAGGGATTCGCATGCGGCCGGCAGGGGGTACGCGGCTTAAACTAGGCCATGAGCAGGCCGGTCTCCGCGACGTTCTTGTACCAGTACGCGCTCGCCTTGGGATAGCGCTTCTGGGTCTCAAAGTCGATGTAGAACAGGCCGTAACGTTTGTTATAGCCGTTGGTCCAGGAGAACTGGTCCTGCAGCGACCACACAAAGTAACCGTCGACGTTTACGCCGCCGTCGATTGCCTTGAGGACCCATGCGAGATGCTGACGCATATAGTCGATGCGAGGGGCGTCGTCGATAAAGCCGTCCTCAAAGTCGTCCTTATAGCCCATGCCGTTCTCGGTGATGTATATCTTCTTGTAGTTGGGGTAATCGTTCTTAATGCGGAGCAACAGGTCGTACAGGCCCTCGGGATAGATGATCCAGTCCCAATCGGTGGTGGGTACGCCTTCGCGCACGCATGACTCGCCCACGCCCTTGAGGAACCAGCGAGAGGAGCCCTTGTCGCCGGTGCCATTGTGGTTGATGTCGTTTTCGCCCTCGGCGGCACGCAGGAACTGGCACTTGTAGGTGTTGACACCCAGGCAATCGTTGTAGGGGAGCGCGGCGGTCAGCGCGGCGATGTCCTCGTCGCGGACGTCAAGCTCGCCGCCGGCGATATGCGCCAGCTTGGTCGCGGCTTCCATGGTATCGGCTGCGTAATGGCCGCGGAAGGTGGCGTCGAGAACCCAGCGGTTGTTGATGACGTCGGCCATGCGGGCGGCCTCACAGTCGGCAGCACTGTTGGGATCGAGGGGATACTTGGGCTCCAGGTTCTGGACAATGCCGATCTCGCCCACAAAGCCGCCCTCGTGGAAGGCGACGACGGCCTTGGCATGGGCCACCATCATGTTGTGCATAAGCTGGAAGGCCTTGTCCAGGCGATACTTCTCGCCGTGCGGCCAGTTGCCGACGATAAAGCTGCCCTCGGCGGTCGCGGGAATCTCGTTAAAGGTAAACCAGTGCTTGACCTCGGTGAACTCGGCAAAGCAGAACTTGGCGTACTCGACAAAGGCGTCGATCGTCGAGCGCGTTAGGAAGCCCTCGCCGCCGTTCTGGTAAAAGGCCTCGGGCGTATCAAAGTGATCGAGCGTGACGTAGGGGATAACGCCGGCTTTATTGCAGGTGGCAAAGAGCTCGTGATAGAAGGCAACACCCTCGGGGTTGATCTCACCGGTGCCGTTGGGGAAGATACGGCTCCAAGCGATGGAGACACGGATACCGTTGATGCCGAAGCGCTGACACAGGTCGATATCGACCGGGTACTTGTTGTAGAAATCGCTTGCGGGGTCGGGGGAGAAGCGACCCTGAGCAGCCAGGAAATCGTCCCAGGGTACTTTGCCCTTGCCGTGCGTGCGGGTCTCGCCCTCAACCTGGTAGGCGGCGGTGGCGCCGCCGAACACAAAGCCGTCGGGGAACTGCATGGGATTGGTCATGAGTCATCCTTTCTGTGGGATACGAATAGGGGGAGGTGCCCGAACTGGGGATCCGGGCACCAACAGAGGGAGGAACTAGTCGAGGTTCTCGCGGAGCCACTTGATGGCGCCAGCGGGGTCGCGAGTAAGGTCGATATATTCCTTACCGCGCGGGGCGAGCAGCTTAATGCCCAGGCGATCGGTGTCGGCCTTCATGTCGTTGTAGTAGCTACGGACCTGCGGGGCAAGCACGATAACGTCGTACTGATCCATGATGGCAGTGTGCTGGCCATAGGCGCCTGCGGAGGAAGCGATGTTCTCTCCGGTCTGTGCGGCACCTTCCTTGATGGCGTTGGCAAGCATGGCAGAGGTGCCGGCGCCGGCGCACAGGACGAGGACCTTCAGGCCGTCGACATCCTTCTTAGCGGATGCGTCGGCGGCGGGCTCGGGCTGATCGGCGACAGGCTTGCTGTCGACGGCAGCGGCGGTCGGCTCGACGGCAGCGGCGGTCTGCTCGATGGCGGGTGCAGAGGTGCTGGCGGCGATGGTGGCAGCACCATCGGACTCGAGACCCAGCTCGGCGGCGCGCTCGGCCTCCTGGTCGCAGAGCAGCTTATCGTATGCCTTCAAGAACGGCAGGTAGATGATGGCGTCCAGCAAGATGATGACCGCGACAAACACCAGGGCGATAAGCTGGAAGTTCGTGGTGATGAAGATGCCGATGGGGGCAGGGGTAGCCCAAGGCACCACGAAGGAGAAGCCGTTCATGCCCACGTTGTCGATAAAGAACTTGGCAACACTCACGTTGACGCAGCCAGCGGCAACAAAGGGGATGAGCATGTAGGGGTTAAGGATCATCGGCGCGCCAAAGAGCAGCGGCTCGTTGACAGCAAAGGCAACAGGAACAATCGAGGCCTTACCGACGGCTTTGAGCTGCTTGGACTTCATAAAGAGAATCAGCAGAAGCGGCACGATGAACGTGGCGCCGGTGCCGCCGAACTCACCCACGAGCGACATGTTAAAGGTGAGGGAATGGGCGGGGTGACCACCGGCCAGCAGAACCTGCAGGTTCTCGGCCTGGTTGGCAAGACGGATGGGGTCGATGCCCGGCTGGACAATCGAAGGACCGTGGACGCCGATGAACCAGAAGAACGCGGTGGCTGCTTGGATAAGGATAAGGCCAGGATAGGTTTCTGCAGCGGTAAAGAGCGGGGAGAGCAGTTTGATAAGCAGCTCGGAGAACGGAACGCCCATGAGGTTGCGCACGACGACATCGATGATGCCGCAGATGATGACGGCGCCACCGAAGGGGATGATGTCGCGGAAGTTCTGAGCGATGGCGCCCGGGACCTCCTTGGGCAGCTTAATGGTCAGATCGCGCGAGACGCAGAACTTATAAACCCACACGGTAATGAATGCGGCGATATAGGCCGAGAACAGACCGCGCGTACCCATGCTGGTGCAATCGAAGACAGAAAGCTCGGAGCCGTTGAACTTGGTGGTGAACTGCGTAACAGCGAGCAGCAGCATGCTGCACTGGGCGGCAACCATGGTGGAGCCGTCGTTGAGCACCTTGCCGGCGGGCATGCGACGGTTCATGGAAGCCGTGAAGTTCTTGGCGGTGGTGCCGGCAACCATGATGCCCATGACGCCCATGGTGAAGTTGTACAGCTTGTTGCACCAGTCGATGAGCGGCTGGGGCAGCGTGATGCCAACTACGCCGGGAAGGGTGGCGATCAGCAGAAAGATCGAAGAGGTGAGGACAATGGGCATGCACCCAAGGAATCCGTCCTTGATGGCCTGGAGGTAGATGTTCCTCGAGATTTTCTCAAAGAACGGCTGATGCTTTTCGAGCATCTTTACGATGGCGTCCATAGAGCTCCTTTGCTACTTGATGCGCGATGCATGTGGATGGAACTGGTCGTCGATGGATGGTCAGGACTGCCCGGAAACCTTCCTGCTTAAGGAAGGCATTAACGAAATGACAACGTTGTCATTTCGTTAATGACAACGTAAGACATTTTTGGAAGAGCAACAAGGATTTACAGGTGAACGGTCGATATCGTCCGATAAACGGCTGATTTACCAGTCAGGCAGGTAGTGTATGCTAGAACGCAAAAAACAAGCGATAGAGAACCGAGTGGAGAAGCAGTGGCAACGATGGACAAGAAAAATGTCTCAATGAATGATGTGGCAGTTGCCGCGGGCGTTTCTCTCAAGACGGTTTCGCGTGTGATCAACGAGCCCAATAGCGTGCGAGAGTCGACACGCGATAAGGTCCATTCGGCCATGGAGGCGCTCGGGTTTCGAACCAACTTTGCCGCGCGTTCGCTCAAGTTGGGCCGTTACGGGTGCATCGGCGTGGTGCTGTTCCACTTATCGGGCGGTGCCGTGGACATGATTGACGGTATCGCCGATGCCGCCGAAGAACGCGGCTTTGCGCTCACGATGATTAAGAAGTGCTCAGGGGAGAAGATGACCCTTGCCGATGCGGCGCGCAGGATGTCGCAGCTGCCTGTTGATGGCATGATTTTCAACCTGCGTCAGATGGTCGATGACTTTGATACTTTTGAGGCGCCGAAAGACCTCAAGACGGTGATTATTACGCCGATGGAGCATCCTACCTGCTCCACCGTCAGTGACGACCAAGAGGGCGGCGCTCGTATGGCGTGCGAGTACTTCTTGAATCGCGGGCACAAGAACGTGTACTTCGTCTCTGGTAAGGATGAGTCGCTGTCGAGCCAGTGCCGTATGAAAGGTTGGCGTGCGGCGCTCGAGGCGCGTGGCATTGAGCCGCCCGAGCCTCTGCAAGGCGATTGGAATGCGGATAGTGGCTATGCCGCGGGCCTTGTGCTTGCCGATAAGCCCGATTGCACGGCGGTCCTCGCTGCTAACGACTGCATGGCAAACGGCGTGATGATGGCTCTACGTGACAAAGGGCTCAGTGTGCCCGACGACGTGTCCGTGATCGGCTTTGATGACGAGCTTTACAAGACGATTCCCAACTCGATTCTGACGTCGGTGAAGTTCCGTCACCGCGAGCTGGGCGTCCGTGCGCTTAACGAGGTCGTCGCAGTTCTGGAAGCCCCGAGCTCCAGAAGCCGTACGCTCGTCTCGGGCGTGTTGGTCGAGCGTTCCAGCGTGAAGGACCTGCGGGCGTAGACTTGCTCAGCCTGTTCATCTTAATCTGTAACAGGTAGGGCCGAAAATCTCAGCTAGATGTTACAGATTTAGACAATTCGGTCCGGTATATTCCGTTTGTCTCGATCTGTAACGTCTAAGCGGTCAAAAGTGGTCTACATGTTACAGATTGAGATTTTCGGCTTGGCCTGTGCGTTCATCTCGATCTGTAACAGCTAGGACCGAAAAACTCGGCTAGATGTTACAGATTGAGATGAACAGGAGGACGGGTGCGGTCTAAACAAAATGGCCCGCGCATCACACATCGATGCACGGGCCATTAATTGTCTGCAAGCGGCAGGTGGTGTCAGCGTCTTATGCCTCGAGGTTTTCCTCGATCCAGGCGACGGCGCCCTTGGGATCCTTAGTGAGGTCGATGTACTGTTTGCCCTTGGGCGACAGCAGCGTGATGCCCAGGCGGTCGGTGTCGGCCTTCATCTCGTTGTAATAGGTGCGAACCTGCGGAGCCAGGACGATGACGTTGTACTGGTCCATGATGGCGTAGTGGCTGCCGTAGGCACCGGCGTTGGCGGTAATGTCGATGCCCAGCTCGTCGGCGCCTTCCTTAAGCGCGTTGGCGAGCAGTGCAGAGGTGCCGGCGCCAGCGCACAGAACCAGAACCCTCAGATCCTTGCCCTTAAGGGCGGACGGAGCTGCGGAGGCCTCAGTGGCAGAAGCGGTCTCGACAACAGGAGCCTCAACGGCGGGGGCGGCAGCGGTCTTGACGGCCTTGGTCTCCTCGGCCTCTTCTTCGGCCAGGGTCTCGGCCTCCTGCTTGCACAGGACGTTGTCGTAGGCCTTGCAGAACGGGTAGTAGATCAAGAAGTCAACGACCAGCAGGACGACAACCAGGACCAGAGAGATCGGCTGGAAGTTGGTGTCGATGAAGGTGCCGATCGGTCCGGGGAGTGCCCACGGCATGGCATAGATAAAGCCGTTCATGCCCAAAAAGTCGATGAAGAACTTACCAATGAGGACGTTGGCCACGGGGGCAAACAGGAACGGGATCAGGAAGTACGGGGTTGAGGATGATGGGCGCGGCGAACAGCAGCGGCTCGTTGACGGCGAACATCACGGGCACGACAGAGGCTTTGCCGACGGCCTTGAGCTGCTTGGAGCGCATAAAGAGCAGGAAGATGATCGGGACAATGAACGTGGCGCCGGTGCCGCCGAGTTCGCCGATGTAGTTACCGAAGTTTTCGGTCAGGGCGAGGGCGGGGTGACCGCCGGCCTGCAGCGTGGCGAGGTTGGTGGTGATGTTGCCAAACAGCGCGGCGTTGAGGGCAGGCTTAACGACCGAGGGGCCGTGGATGCCCATGAACCAGAACAGCGGGATCATGAACCAGATGAGGGCGAGGCCGGCGTAGGAATCGGCAGCGGCGAACAGCGGGCTCACCAGCGTGGAGATGACGTTGGCAAACGGGACGGCCAAGCAGGTGCGGCAGATAACGTCGATGACGGCGACAAACAGGATGGAGAAGCTGAAGGCGAAGATGTCGCGGAAGTTCTGGGCGATGGCGCCGGGGACTTCTTTGGGCAGCTTGATGGTGATGTCTCGCTTAATGCAGAAGGCATAGATGTTGACCGTGGCAAATGCGGCGACAAAGGAGCTCAGCAGGCCCTTGGTGCCCATGTTGTCGGTAAAGAACACCGAGACATCGGCGCCGTCGATCTTGGCACTCGTCTGGGTAACGGCCAAGATGAGCATAGCGCACATGGCGGCGACCATGGTGCTCGTGGCGTTGATGGCCTTGCCGGCAGGCATGCGGCGGTTCTTGGAGCCGGTCAGCGCGCTTGCGGTGGTGCCGGCGACCATGATGCCCACGACGCCCATCGTGAAGTTGTAAACCTTGTTGCAGAAGTTCACGACGTCGACGTTCCACCAGTCGGGCAGCGTAAAGCCGCCGACCGTGGCGACAACGCCCGGCAGGGTCGAAATAAGCAGGAAGACAGAAGAAGACAGGATGATGGGCATTGCTGCCAAAAAGCCGTCTTTAATGGCCTGAAGGTAGATGTTCTTAGAGACCTTGTCGAAGTACGGCTGACCTTTCTCCAAGAACTTAACGATCGATTCCATAGTTCACGCTCCTCTTTGCATGAAATCTTAATGGCATGGACGTTGAAAACCTATATGGTCTCCCGCTTGCTAAAAGCCCGGGTGCAGGCGGGGTCGGTCCCAGGGGGAGAGAGGGGAGCGGCTGGGTTTGTATCGCATAGGGCCGCTCCCTTCTCGGGGGAAAGCGAGGCGATGCGCTACTGCGCGTCCGCCATAGTGTCGGCGAGCTCCTTGTACCAGAGTGCCGACTGCTTGATGTAGCGTTTTTGCGTGTCGAAGTCGATGTAGAACAGGCCGTAGCGCTTGTTATAGCCATTGGCCCACGAGAACTGGTCCTGCAGGCTCCAGATAAAGTAGCCCTGGACGTCGACGCCCTCGGCGCGCGCCTGGAGCACCTTCTCCATGTGCTGGTCGACAAAGTCGATGCGCTCGGGATCGGCGACGATGCCGTTTGCGTCGGGCTCGGGGTCCTTGTGGCCCAGGCCGTTTTCGGTGATATAGATGACGGGGAGGTTGGGATAGGTGGCGCTGATGTGCTTGAGCGTGTCGTAGAGGCCTTGCGGGTAGATGAACCAATCCCAGTCGGTGGTGGGGATACCCGGCATATCGACCTGCTGCCCGACGCCCTTAAACTTAAAGCACGAGGTGCCCTTGTCTCCGGTGCCGTTAAAGCTGTTGGTTGACTCGCCATCGTAGGCGGCGATAAACGCCGACTGATAGTAGTTGAGGCCGAACATATCGTTGCGGGGCGCCGCCTTGGCAAGCTCCTCCATGTCGCTGTCCTCAACCGTAAGTGTGGCGTTGTTGGCACGCAGAATCTCGTTGATGAGTGAGAGGGTGCGCGCGGAGTAGTGACCCAGGAAGGCGCCGTCCATGATGAAGTCGGTGTAGAAGGCGTTGTACAGGTCGGCGGCGTGCTGGTCGGCGGGCGAGTCGGTGGCAGGATATGCCGGCGTCAGGACGTTGACCATGCCAATGCGTCCGCCCAGGTGCTCGGTCTCGTCAAGATCCTTATACAGGTTGACGGCGCGGGCGTGGGCAACGAGCTCGTTGTGCTGGCTCTGGATGCCGCTCGTCACATCAAAGTGATGGTTGGGCGGGAAGTTGCCTTGGATGTATTGGGAGTGCGAGAGGCTGATGAGCTCGTTGATGGTGAACCAATTCTTGACCTCGCGGAACTCGCGGAAGCAGAACTCGGCATAGCGCACATAGGCGTCGACGGTCTTGCGGTTGAGCCAGTCGCCCTGGTTGAACAGGGCGGCGGGGGAGTCAAAGTGATGCAGGGACACATAGGGCTCGACGCCATACTTTTTGCAGCAGGCGAACAGCTCGTGGTAGTGCTTAACGCCCTCGGAGAGGGGCTCGGCATCGTCGCCGTTGGGGAAGATGCGGGTCCAGGCGATGGACACACGAATGGCGTTGAGTCCATGCTCGGCAGAAAGGCGGATATCCTCCTCGTAGCGGTTGTAGAAATCACTGGCCGGGTCGGGCAAAAAGCGACCCTGGGCGACAAGGTAATCGTCCCACATGGTCTTACCCTTGCCTGCCACCTTCGTGGAACCTTCCGTTTGGTACGCGGCGGTTGCGGCGCCCCAAACAAAGCCCTTCGGCAGCTGCTGTACGCGGTTTAGCAAAGACATATGCATACACCCTCTCGTCTCGCTGTTCGATATTGTGCGTTTGCGCTCAGGAGGCTCCCTGGTTAGCGTTCAGCGGTGAAAAAGCCCGATAAACACTATCTTAAAATGATTAGAACCAAAATGAGCACGTGAACATTTGACAATGAGCACGTTAACATCCGGCTGGGATGTATAGAAACAAAACAACTTCAAACAGCCGCGAACGGTTGTATTTGTTCGGTAAGCGGTTTTGATTGACAGAAGTTTTCATGTTGTGGTATATGGCTCGGGTATCATGAGCACGTTATCAATGTATGTACGATGCGCCATGGGCGCGGGGAATAGTTGGGAAGCAGGTTAGCGTGGAAGGCATGGATCAGCAGACAAGGAATGGTCGTTCGGCGAGCGCGGCAGAGGTTGCGGCGCTCGCTGGCGTGAGCCGCCAGACTGTGTCTCGCGTGGTCAACGGTATGCCCAACGTGACGGAAAAGACGCGCAAGCGTGTGCTGGCCGCCATGGAAGAGCTGGGCTTTCGTCCCAATTTTGCTGGAGCGGCGTTGCGCGGCGGGTCGTATCGTTCTATTGGCCTGTGCATGTACAACATCACACGTGTCGGTAACCTGGCGACGCTCGAGGGTATCATGCAAGCGGCGCGCGAGCACGATTTTGCCGTCACTATGATCGAGATGGGCGGCGACAAGCCCTATGCACTTGCCGATGCCTCGCGCCGCATGGTCGAGCGACCCGTCGACGGCATGATTCTCAACATGAACCGCATGGCTCCCGATTTTGAGGAGTTTGTTCCCCAGCCGGGAGTGCGAACGGTCATCCTGTCCATGTATGCGCATCCGCGCTGCACGACGATCGACTCCGACCAGTATGGTTCGTGCGAGCTGTTGACCAATTATCTGCTGGAACATGGTCACTCGAATATGCGGTTTGTGGCGGGTCCGGAAAACTCGATTTCCTCGCGTTTTCGTGAGGCCGGTTGGCGCGATACGCTGGGTCGTGCTCATGTCGATGCCGCTCCGATGCTGCGCGGCGATTGGAGTGCGGACAGTGGGTACGCCATGGGCGAGCGGATTGCGGCCGAGGTGCTTGCCGGCGGGTCGCAGGCGCCGACTGCCGTGCTTGCGGCAAATGACCAGATGGCGCTGGGCGTTATCGCCGCGCTCGAGAACGCGGGCCTGTCCGTGCCCGACGACGTGAGCGTGGTTGGTATCGACGACGCACTCGAGGGACTTGTTCCTCACAATCGGCTGACGACGCTGCGATTTGATTTGCGCGGTGTCGGTAAGCTTGCGTTTGAGGCGGCGATTGGAGAGAGCTCGTCTATCGAGGCGATTCATGTGCCGAGCACGCTGGTCGAACGCTCGACTGTTAGGGACATACGGGGTTAGGTCCTACTCCGTTTGTCTCGATTTGTAACAGGTAGACGGTCAAAAGCGGGCTACGTGTTACAGATTTAGATTCTTCGGAAAGAGCAATCCTGTTCGTCTCAATCTGCAACAGCTAGGACCCAAAAACTCGGCTAGATGTTACAGATTGAGACAAACAGACCCCGAACCGCCCAAAAAGGCCGGGGGCGGCGCGCCGTGTGACGTGCCGCCCCCGGCTGAGAAATGGGGACAGGTTATGTGGGCGGTGCAATTCCGCCAACCGCTTGTCGCAAGCCGCTAGTCCAGACGACGGGTCTGCGCTACGTGCTTGTACCAGTATGCGCTTGCCTTGGGCGTTCGCTTCTGGGTTTCAAAGTCAACGTAGAAGAAGCCGTAACGCTTGTTGTAGCCATTGGTCCAGGAGAACTGATCCTGCAGGCTCCACAGGAAGTAACCGCCCACGTTGACACCCACCTCCATGGCCTTAAGCAGCCAGCGCAGGTGCTGCTCGATGTAGTCGATGCGCGGCTGGTCGTCCACAAAACCGTCCTTGTAGGGGTCCTTGTAGCCCATGCCGTTTTCGGTGATGAAGATCTGCTTGTAGTTGGGGTAGCGCTGCTTAATGTAGACGAGCAGATCGAACAGGCCCTCGGGATAGATGATCCAGTCCCAGTCGGTGGTAGGGATGCCGGGTTTGTTCACGTGCTCGCCAATGCCCTTAACGCGCCAGCGGCCGGTGCCCTTTTCGCCCGTGCCGTTGTGGTGCAGGTCGTTCTCGCCATCGTAAGCCTTCAAGAAGCGGCACTGGTAGTTGTTAACGCCCAGGTAGTCGTTGTAAAGCGCGGCTTCGCGCATAATCTTGAGGTCCTCGTCCAGGATTTCGATGGTGCCGCCCGAGACGGCGGCCAGGCGGTTGGCGCACTCGAGGGTGTCGGGTGCGTAGTCGCCGCGGAAGGTGGCGTCGAGCAAAAACTGGTTTTGCAGCACGTGCTCGTTGTTGGCGGCTTTGATGTCGGCGGGGTCGTTCTCGTTGAGCGGATACTTAAACTCCAGCGACTGAATGACGCCGATCTTGCCCTTAAAACCGCCGTTGTGGAAGGCCAGTACTGCCTTGGCGTGGGCGAGCATCATGTTGTGCTCGCACTGGAAGGCCTCGGCCAGATGCGCCTTGACGCCACCGGGGAAGGTGCCCTCGATGTAGGTGTTGGAGGCGTCGGCCCAGATCTCGTTAAAGGTGAACCAGTAGGTCACCTGGTCGGCGTACTCCTTAAAGCAGAAGGTGGCAAAGTCCACAAAGGCGTCGATGGTCTCGCGGTTGAGGAAGTCGCCCTTCTCAAAGAGGGGAAGCGGCGTATCGAAGTGATGCAGCGTGACAAACGGCTCAACGTGGTGCTTGTGGCACTCGGCGAAGAGATCGTGGTAGAACTGGACGCCCTCGGGGTTGATTTCGCCGGTGCCGTTGGGGAAGATGCGGCTCCAGGCGATGGAGAGACGAATGCCGTTGATGCCGAACTCCTCGCACAGCTCCAGGTCGACGGGGTACTGGTTGTAGAAGTCCGAAGCGGGATCGGGGGAGAAGCGCCCCTGGGCCTCCAGAAAGTCGTCCCAGGCAACCTTGCCCTTACCGTGAGTGCGGGTCTCGCCCTCTACCTGGTAGGCAGCGGTGGCGCCGCCAAAGACAAAGTCCTCGGGAAACTGCGCGGGCGGGTTGGTGACGCTAGCAGGATTAACGGACATGATGATCCAATCGTCTAAATCGAAGGGCCAGCCGGTCTTGGATGGTCGGCTGGCCCTGGGCGTTACTTACTTCGAAAGTTGCTCACTCACGAAGGCGAGAGACTTGTCGCCGTTCTGGGAGAGCTCGATGTACTGCTTGCCACGGCAGGCGACGCACTTGTTGCCCACGCGCTCACAGTCCTTCTGCAGGTCGGCCAGGTAGCTTGCGGCCTGCGGGGCCAGGACGACCAGGTCAAAGTCGGGGAGCATGTCCACGTGGTTGCCATAGGCCTCGGCAGCGGTCTCGAGGTTAATGCCGCGCTCCTTGGCGGCCTTGGCCAGCGCGTTGGCGAGCAGGCCCGAGGTTCCGCCGCCCTGGCAGAGCACGAGCACGCGCTTGCCGTTGAGGTCGCTGGCGGTCGTTGTCTCGGCAGCGGGTGCTGCGGAAGCGGCGGGGGAGTCGGCCTTCACGGCCTCGGCAGCAGCGCCGGCGGCAACGCTCTTGGCGTCAGCCTTGCCCTGGAAGGCATCGTTGAGCTTGGCGGCCTTCTCGGCGTTCTTGGCGGCGAGCTCCTCCTGGGAGATCTCGGCCTCCTCGGCGCACTTCTGGGCGTCATAGGCACGGAAGAACGGGTAGTACAGAACGAAGTCGACGACCAGGATAAGGGCGAGCATCACAAAAGCGAGCGGCTGGAAGCCCAGGCCCATGATGGTGCCGATGGGGCCGGGGACGGTCCAAGGCAGGGTGTACATAAAGCCGTTCATGCCCAAGAAGTCGATAAAGATCTTGAGGATCCAGATGTTGGCGATCGGGGCAAAGACAAACGGGACAAAGAAGACGGGGTTGAGCACGATGGGCGCGGCGAACAGCAGCGGCTCGTTGACGGCAAAGCAGACGGGGACGATGGCGGCCTTACCGACGGCGCGCATCTCCTGAGACTTGGCCAGGAAGCAGAACATAAAGACCAGGACGAGCGTGGCGCCGGTGCCGCCCATGCAGACGACGAAGTACTGGGCACCCTGGGTCAGGACAGCGGAAGCGTGCTGGCCGGCCTGGAACGCAGCCAGGTTGTCGGTCATGTTGGCAACGAGGGCGGCGGCGATGGCGGGCTCGACGATCGAGGGGCCGTGGACGCCGACGAACCAGAACAGGCTCATAGCGCCGTAGATCACAGCGAGGCCGATGTAGCCGTCGGCAGCGGTGAACAGGGGCTGGAACACCTGGATGACGCCCTGGGCAAAGCAGAAGCCAAAAGCAGCGCGGAAGGCGATGTCAAAGACCCAAAAGACGGTGATGCAGACGGAGAAGGGGATGATGTCCTTAAAGGTCTGCGAGATGTTGGGCGGAACCTGCTCGGGCATCTTGACGGTGATGTTGCGCTTAATGAAGAACTTGTAGATGATGCCGGTCACAAACGCAGCGATAAAGGCGGTCAGCAGGCCTTTGGAACCAAGGTAGGTGGTGTTGAAGCCGCTGGCAGCGTCCGTGGCGATCGTGTCGCTCGAAAGGAGCAAGAAGCCGATGATGGCCGCGCACATGCACGAGATGAAGTTGATCTGGTTGTTCTTGGGCAGATCGCGGTTCTGAGCGTCGGCGAAGTGCTTGGCCGTGGTGGCGGCACAGGCGATGGCCAGGATGCCCATGGAGTAGTTGTAGCACTTCCACAGGGCGTTGTTGATGTCTTCGGGCCAGTAGAAACCCCAGATATTGGGAACCGAGGCTACCAGGCAGAAGATGGACGAGAAGATGATGATGGGGATGACGGAGATAAAACCGTCGCGGATCGCCTTGAGGTACTTGTTGCGGGCGATCGCGTTGAAAAAGGGCTGCCCCTTTTCGATGATGGCGATGAGTTGCTCCATGCAAAGCTCCTAAGAGTCGGTGGGTTGGCAACGATGGTAGCTTTTGACGTTTGGTTGCCAAAATGTTGACGTTGCCATTTTGCGACACAAAATAAGACGCGAACCGATGGCCCCTGTGCCTGTGGACCGTCGATTCCTTGCGCGTAAACGTTTGAGCCGCCCGGTGGCTCTGTGTTTGCACAATGGCAACGTTAACATTTGGGCGACAAAAGCCGTTCGGGGAAGCAAAAATGTCGGTGAACGGTAGGTTTTGGGTGGTGAGCGTATGGTGGGGGAGGCGTTGGATATACTTGAAGGCGTTAAAAATGACTGCGCAAGGTGCCACCAATGGCATCGTTGACATAGAAAGATCGACCTATGGCCGCTGTTAAAAAATCGGTATCCGTCAAAGACGTAGCGCGCCTCGCGGGCGTCTCGGAGCAGACGGTCTCGCGCACCGTGCACGATTCGCCCAGCGTGCGCCCCGAGACCAAGGAACGCGTGCGTGCCGCCATGCGCGAGCTGGGGTATCGCCCCAATTTTGCCGGTCGATCGCTGCGCCGCGGTAAGTTTAAGACCGTCGGCGTCGCCATGTTCAACATTACCGGCACCGGCAATCTCGACCGTATGGAGGGCTTTGCCGCCGCGGCCGATAAGCACGGCTATGCCATCACCCTCACTAAAGTAGACGGGCATCCGTATACCCTCGAGAGCGCATCGTCGCGCATGAGCGCACTGCCAGTGGACGGTATGGTTGTGATCATGAATCGCATGCCGGCAGACTTTGGCACTTTTGAGCCGCTGCCCGGCATGCAGACGGTGCTCGTTACGATGTTGGAGCACCCGCTCTGTTCAACGGTCGATAACGACCAGTTCGATTGCTCGCGCCAGGTGGTCGAGTACTTGCTGGAGCGGGGGCACAAGACCGTGCACTTTATCTCGTGTCCCGAGCGCTCGCTTTCGGGCATGCGGCGCGAGGAAGGCTGGCGCGAGACATTGCGCGCGCATGGCATTGAGCCACCGCGACTTATCCGTGGCGATTGGACGGCGCAGAGCGGATATGCCGCAGGTCAGGCCCTGGCGGATGATCCGACCTGTACGGCCATTTATGCTTCCAACGACGCCATGGCCTACGGCTGCATTCGCGGGCTCGAGTCGCGCGGAAAGCGCGTGCCCGAGGACGTGAGTGTGGTGGGTGTTGATGACAGCCTGGGCGATATCGTGCCCGACCGTCGCCTGACCACGGTGCGCTTTGACAACAAGCGCGTCGGCATGTGGGCGGTCGACAAGATTGCCGGCGCCGAGGGCGTTGCGCCCGGTGTGGAGCACATGCTGTTTCCGGGCGTGCTCGTCGAGGGCGATACGGTGCGCGATGTACGCTAGGGCGCAGGTCTGTTTGGGTTGCCGCTAATTGTGTTCGATATTGTTCAGATTGGTTTAAAAACCGTTCACGGGCGAAAAGCGACCGTTCATAGCTCGAAATTACGTTTTACGCTGTTCTTTTTTGTTTGAATGTTATTGTTTCTGTCATACACAACGCAGCGCGTATGCCCGGACGCGATGCTCTCCATTGGTTCATATGTGAAAGGAACGCAATATGGCAACCAAAGAAGAAATCTCGATGGTTGGATTCGAGATTGTCGCATATGCAGGTGACGCCCAGACCGATCTGCTTGCAGCGCTCGATGCTGCTCGCGAGGGTGACTTTGAGAAGGCCGAACAGCTGCACAAGGATGCCAGCGATGCGCTCATCGGTGCCCACGACACGCAGACCAAGCTGCTTTCGCAGGAGGCCGGCGGTGGCGAGATGGAGATGACCTTCATCATGGCTCACGCTCAGGACACTCTCATGACCACTATGATTCTGGAGAAGCGGGCCCGCTTTACCATCGATGCTTACAAGCGCATCGCCGAGCTCGAGGCCAAGCTCGCCTAACGAGTCCGCACAATCAAGTCCCCTTCCAAAAGCTCTGCCGCTACCCGCGGCAGAGCTTTTTCTGTCCTCCTCCAAGTTGCGGTGAAATGGGGACTGAATAGGGGCCGGCGGGCGCAAAACAATCCCTATTCCACCGCAACTCATCCCGAGACAGTCATTGGGGACAGTCTTGTTGCGCTCCGTTGGTCCTCCCGTTCGATTTTTGCTCGGTGGGTATACTTCCTTTCGCATTAAACGCCGGACTGAGGAGGTATCCAAATGCCGGATAACGGGTCAATACAAAAAAGAGACGCGCACGAGATGGCTCATGGGCGTCCTGTCCAGATAACCGAGCACACGACGGTAACCGAGCTGCAGCCCAGCCTGTCCGATGTCGTGTGCGCAAACAAAAAGCTGCAGATCGGTATCATCGTTGCGCTCGTGGTGCTGGCGTTGCTGTCGGGCTTTGTAGCTCGTCCGCATTTCGCCGATACCAAGACTTGGGACTCCACCATCGAGGTCATCGATCAAAAGAAGGGCAATGTTTTGGCGCTCACGACCTCGTGCGTGGCGCTGTCTGCGGGCATTACCGCACTGCCGGGTGATACGGGAACGCCGGTTGCCGAGCAGCTCGCGCAGCTTTCAGGCAACCTTGGTATCGTGCTTGTCGTGCTCTACCTAGAGAAATATTTGCTCACGATTTTGTGGTCAGTTGGCTTGGGCATCTTAATCCCGTTTGCGTTGGTGCTCTTTGCGGTGTCGCTCGGCATTCACGGGCGCTGGAGCACGAGCGCTGTCCTGCGCCGTGTGGCGACTCGCGTGCTGGTGGTTGCCGTGATCGGCATGGCGCTCGTGCCTGCGAGCGTATGGGTGTCGCAGAAGGTCGATGAAACGTATCGCGTAAGTATTGAGCAAGCTGAGCAAAAGGCTGCGGACGCAGCCGACACCACGGACAAGTCAGCCGAGACCAGCTCAAAATCGAACAAGAAAAAATCCGAGGCCACGGAGTCCAAAAACGTGCTCGAGCAGTTGACCGATGGGGCATCGAGCCTTGTTACGTCGGTAACCAGTGGTGCCAAGCAGATGACCGACGAGATCGTGCAGCAGGTGACCGACCTCATCGAAGGCGTCATCGTGATGATCGTGACCTCGTGTGTGATTCCTCTACTGGTGCTCGTGGCGTTCCTATGGCTAGGACACGTGCTGCTGGGGATCGATATCTCCGGTCCCGCGAACTATCTGACGGGTCGTTTCTTGAGCGCTCCGTCCAGACATGCCAAGAAGAGCGGGCAGTCTGAGTAGGCGGCAAAGCGATCTTTGGAAGATCAACCGTGAGAAGGGCGGACGAGACACGTTCTCGGCCGCCCTTTTGTTTGTTGAACACATGGTCGCTACGTCCGTGCCCAGTCCAAACGGTCAGCAATCATCTGTGAACGGTATTTGTTCAAAAAAGAACAAAGATAAACAAATAGTTGTTGCAGTTACTGTTCGAATGTGTTCAAATAAACATGAACAGTGAAGAACCGCACATTCAGATGCCCGGACCTGAACGCGATTCAACACTTCCAAACAGAAACTACGCACCTGCGTATCTCTCAAGGAGGATGTCATGAGGGTTGTAATCGCTTCCGATGCCGACGGTATGTCGATGAAGGAGTCCATCAAGGAGATGCTCATCGCCGACGGTCACGAGGTCGTCGACTATTCCGAGACCCCTGCCGCGGACTTTGTCGATTCCGCGACCGCCGTTGCCAAGGACCTGCTGGAGCACAAGGATTCCCAGGGCTTTGCATTCGATAAGTACGGCGTCGGCTCCTATATGGCCGCCGTCAAGATTAAGGGCATGGTCGTCGCCAACATTTCCGACGAGCGTTCTGCCTACATGACCCGCGAGCACAACGGCTCGCGCATGGTCACCATGGGCCCGGGCGTTGTGGGCACCGAGGTCGCCAAGAAGATCGCCCGCGAGTTCCTGCGTGCACAGTACGCCGGCGGCCGTCACCAGATCCGTGTCGACATGCTCAACAAGATGGCCTAACGAGAGCCACCGAGAACTCGAACTTCTACCTCAACTTGTGAATTCAGACGAAAGGACGTTCTGATGAAGAAGACCATCGCAATCGGTTGCGACCATATCGTTACGGACGAGAAGATCTATCTGGCCGACCGCCTGGAGCAGGCTGGCTACAAGGTGCTCGACTGCGGCACCTACAGCCACACCCGTACGCACTATCCCATCTACGGCAAGGCCGTGGGCGAGGCTGTTGCCAGCGGCAAGGCCGACTTTGGCGTGGCCCTGTGCGGCACCGGCATCGGCATCACCAACGCCGTCAACAAGGTTCCCGGCGCCCGCTGCGCCCTGGTCCGCGATATGACCTCTGCCCTGTATGCCCGTCGCGAGCTCAACGCCAACATCGTGGGCTTTGGCGGCAAGATTACCGGCGAGTTCCTGATGGCCGACATCATGCTTGCCTTCCTGGAGGAGCCCTACGAGAAGACCCCCGAGCACGATGCCCTGATCGCCAAGATCGATGCCTGCAACAAGGCCGACGCCGAGGCTCAGGCTGACCCGCACTTCTTTGACGAGTTCTTGGAGAAGTGGGACCGCGGCGAATACCATGATTAGCGGGTATCCGGCGTAATTAACTAGTCCGTTGACGGCTCGCGTTTCTGTGAGGGGGCGCGGGCCGGTTTTCTATCAGCCCTATTGACTTGGCGGGCTGTCATAAGAAAGGGAAGGCTCCTATGGAGTTTGTTCTTGATAACGGTTCTATCCGCGTAGCACTGAGCACGGCGGGCGGCTCGTTCACCTCAATTGTGGCCGACGGTCGCGAGTATCTGTGGCAGGGCGATCCTTCGGTCTGGTCGGGCCAGGCACCCATTTGCTTCCCGATCTGCGGCGGCCTTCGTGATGGTCGCGCAATGGCCATGGGCGGCCGCGAGGTAAAGCTCGCCCGTCACGGCTTTGCGCGCAAACAGGAGTGGAAGCTCGAGGAGCAGGGCGACAACATGGTTGCGCTGAGCCTAAGCTCTGCCGACCATGCCGAGTTGCTCGAGCAGTACCCGTATCCGTTTAAGATCGTTGCTCGCTACACGATTGATTCGGAAAAGGTGGTCGTGTCGTACGAGGTGACCAATGAGGGCACCGAGGACATGCCGTTCTTTGTGGGCGGTCATCCCGGCTTTAAGTGCCCGCTCGACGAGGGCGAGTCCTATGACGACTACGAGCTCCGTTTTGAGCAGCGTGAGGCCGCCGATCTCTGTACTGCCGTTCCCTCGACGGGCCTGATTGATGTTGAGCATCGCAGCAAGAATCCCATGATCGGCCAGAACCTGCCGCTTACCCACGAACTCTTCGACTTCGCGGAGACCATCTTCGACGTGCTCGAGAGCCGCGTGGTTACGCTGACCAAGAAAACCGAGGACAAGGGCGTGCGCCTGACGTTCCCCGATATGCCGTACCTGATTGTATGGAGCAAGCCCGAGGGCGACTTTGTGGCAGTTGAGCCGTGGGGTGGTCTGTCCACCTGCTCCGATGAGGACGATGTTCTGGAGCACAAGCGTGGCTGCCTGGTGGCCAAGCCGGGGGAGACCGTTACCCGCGGCTTTGAGATCGAGATCCTTTAACGAGTTATCGTATGTTTGGGGCGGGTCATGCCGCCCCGGAACAGGAGTTCAACATGATTCTGACCGTTACCATGAACCCGTCGATTGATACGCGCTATCAGCTCGACAAGCTGATCATCGACGATGTTAACCGTGTGACGCCCGAAAAGACCGCTGGCGGCAAGGGCCTCAACGTGAGCCGTGTGCTGCTGCAGTTGGGCGACGATGTGCTCGCGACCGGTCTACTCGGCGGCCACATGGGTGCCTATATGGCCGAGCTTATGGATGCCGACGGCGTCAAGAACGACTTTGTGCCCATTGCCGGTGAGACGCGCATCTGCCTGAATATCCTGCATGAGGGCAATCAGACCGAGCTGCTGGAGAGCGGCCCGCAGATCGCCCCGGCCGAGCTCGAGGCCTTTACGGCCAAGTTTGCCGAGCTTGCAGCGAAGGCGGACGTCGTGACGCTTTCGGGCTCGCTGCCGCGTGGCGTCGATGCCGGCTACTATGCCGACCTCGTCAAGATCGCCGAGGAGGCGGGCGCCAAGGTGCTGCTCGACACCTCGGGCGCATCGCTGGAGGCCGCGCTGGAGTCCGACGCTAAGCCTGAGCTCGTAAAGCCCAACCTGACCGAGATTAACGGCCTGCTGGGTACGTCCTTTACGACCGATGATGTCGATGCCCTGCGCGAGGCGCTTGCCGCCGATGACCGCTTTGCCGGTATTCCCTGGGTTGTCGTTTCGATGGGCGCTGCCGGTTCGGTGGGCTTCCATGAGGGCCGCGCGTTCCGCGCCAAGACGCCCGCGATTGCGGCTGTGAACGCGACGGGTTCCGGTGACTCGACCATCGCCGGCTTTGCGCATGCCATTGCTGCCGGTGCCGACGACGTCACGGTGCTCAAGACCGCCAATACCTGCGGCAAGCTCAACGCCATGGATCCCAAGACCGGTCACCTGGTCATGGACCGCTGGGACGAGATCTACAACAACGTTGAAGTAACGGAGCTTTAGGGTTACGCGGTTTTACCAAACCGCGTAACGGCTCGACGCTGCGCGGGCCGCATTTGGACAATCTGACGTTCAACTTCAAGGGCGCGACCAGAAGGTCAGCGCCCTTTCGTTTCACGTCACCTTGTCTCAAATGCGGCCCGCTCGCTGCCGTTGCCAAAACATCGGCGTTGCCTTGCTTCGGGAATGCGGCAGATAGAGACGTTCCTTTTTTGCCGGCAGTTTGGGACACTCCTTACGGGGCACCCCCTCCACAGCGCCTATGCCAGCTTGTCGATTTGCCCAATCTCCCAGAGCGGAATATTGACGAGCGTGCCTTCGTCTCTATATGCCGCTAACGATGTTCTCACGCAGCGCTCGAGCTTGAACTTCTCGCAGGCAATCCTCAGGCTCTTTGCTTTGAGATTCTCTGCCGCCTTGACCTCGAGCGGAAGCACGGTCCCCGCATGGTCGACGGCAAAGTCAGTCTCTGCATTGCCGGAGGAGGATGACCAATACGCGGGAGTATTGCCTTGGAGCAAAAGCTCCTGTGCGACGTATTGCTCGGTCAGCGAGCCTTTGAACTCCGTAAAAACAGCGGGCCCGTTCAGAACAATGGCTGGCGTGAGGCCGGAGAGTGCTCCGAGGATGCCGGTGTCGATGCAGAACAGTTTGAAGCCCGAGAGGTCTTCGT
>JAUUSS010000151.1 GCA_030841765.1 Collinsella aerofaciens
CCGTGCGCTTGAACTGAGAAGGGGGAGGCCTCGCGGCCTCCCCCTTTTTTGCGTTTATGGGGCGTAAATGACTCTATTACACCAGACGATCTTATCGTTTTTGGTATTGAGCCTTTATTTAAAGAAGATAAATCGAATAACAAGGGCAACTGCTATGGCCACAATGATCAAAAGCAGGATTGTCAGTCGATGCTGCTTGCGTCGTTTACTTGATGAAACGAAGATTGATTTTCCCTGTTTTGGCGTTTCGAGATAGCGAGCCGAATGCGTCAAGGTTTGCTTTGGTCGAGGACCTCTTTGTTGATGAGTGGCGGATGCTTTCATCGGCTCATCACTAGCTGCGCTGTTTTTAGATAATGGTGCGTCTTTCAGATATACAGGGTCTCCCGAGGCGACGCCCATATGTTTACGCCCCGTTTGGGCATCCTCGAGTGTTTGATATCGATTTCTCGTTACATACTCGGGCTCCGGATCATTAATGGGCTCTTGCGAGATGTGGGGACGATGGAACCGTGGCGGCTGCGTGGAAGTATCTTCCCCCTGCGTCGGCATAAACATTTTGTTCTGGTTTTGGTCGTCCATGATGCCCTTTAGCTCGTTACCAACAACGTGTACGCGCTCATTGTAAGCCCCTTGTTATTTGTAGCTGGGGACATACTCGGTATTTAAGCTCTGGTTCAAAGAACCTTAACCTTCCTAAAACCTAAGTCATACGCACTTAGATATGCTTATAGTACTGGACTCAAAAAACTTTATAGTCGATGTATATATGAGCACTGGGTGGGCATATATAAGAGCGTCAAAAGAAGTCCCAGTCACCTGGAAGATGACTCGGCAGTCCTATAAAGGAGTGGTAAACATGGCAAGCATGGTTCCTTATCGTTCGGTTTTTGGCGTTCGTCCTTCTGCTAGCTCGCTGTTCGATCTGTTTGATGATATGACTGACCTTGCAAACAACTCGATTGCTTCCAAGGCGTTTCCCGTTGACGTTGAGGATAAGGGCGACGGCTATGAGGTCAAGGCTTATCTGACCGGCGTCGCCAAGGACGATATCGATGTCGAGCTTAACGAGGGTCGTCTGTCCATTAGCGTGAATGTCGAGGAAGACGAGGAGAACGAGGGCAAGAACTTCCTGCAGAAGGAGTTCAGCTCGTACAGCGCGACGCGTGGCGTGTATCTAAAGGACGCATCGAGCGAGGGCCTCTCGGCTAAGTACGCTGACGGCATCCTGACCGTTACGGTCCCCAAGATCGTCGAGAAGAAGAACGTTACGAAGATCTCCATCGACTAACTTCGTTGGTGTTCTGCGCTATTAAAAGACAGCAAAAGGGGCTGGGAAGCGATTCTCGGCCCCTTTTGCTGTCTAGGACAGTCTATTGAATGGTTACTGGCCGATGCTGGCTTGCGGGGCGTATCGAGAGTTTTCGCGATCCTTGGAGAAGGGTTGCGGAGCTGCCGACCTCGTCATCCAGGGTTGCGGTCAGAGCTTTGGCATAGCTTTTGACGGTAAGGCACGGACGATTGTTATCTTGGCTGATATGCATGGCAATGAGCTGTTCGGTGCGTTCGGTAACAAGTTCGCGCGCGGCTTCGGCGGCTTGGCCATTGGAGAGGTGTCCCCTTGCAGACAGGATGCGCTCCTGAAGAAAGCGGGGATATTCTCCCTCGCGCAGCATGGTCACATCGTGGTTGCTTTCGAGTGCGAGGACTCGACAATCTTCGAGGGTGTTCATGGCTTGGCTCGATAGCTCTCCGGTGTCGGTGGCAAAACCGATGGAATCATCGAGGGTGTCGAATCGATAGCCGACTGGATTGATGACATCGTGTGACGTTGAGTAGGTTTGCACGTGGATGCCGGCAATGGATAGGGTGTCACCGGGATCGAATTCCTCGACAGGCAGATGCGAAAGATTTTCTTTGCTCGAAAGAGTGCCCCTGCTGGCAAAGAGGGGGCCGTGCCAGTGCTTGCACCAGACATCGAGGCCCTTGATGTGATCGCTATGCTCATGAGTAATGAGAAGAGCCGAGACGTTGTCTGCCGAGAGCCCCAGTTCTGCCATGCGCTTTAATGTCTCGCGGCGAGACAGTCCGTCATCGACCATAATGAGCCCCTGCGGGCCCTCGATGAGCGCGCAGTTGCCTTTAGAGCCACTGCCGAGGATATGAAGGTGCAGACGAGACATAAGATTCCAAAGGATACAATGGGTGGGGACGAATAGAGGAGGAAGCAAATGCCTACGGTATCTCAGCATTATGGACACCATGCCGTGCCTGGGGCAGTCGATGAGACCCGGACGAGACAGCAGGCTGCTCCTGTCGTGCTCATGGTATCAGGCGGCGCGGACTCGACGGCACTGCTTCTTATGGCGTGCACATCAAAGCTGGATATCCAAGACGGACGCGGTGTTGCCCCCATCGCGCGCGAGCGACTGCACGTGCTGCATGTGAACCATCATCTGCGCGGCAAGGCGTCCGATGGCGACGAGGCCTTTGTGCGTGAGCTCTGCGCACAATATGGTCTACCGCTGTGCGTGGAGCACGCTTATTTTGATGGGGAGTCGGGCAATGTTGAGGCCGCGGCCCGCGAGGTGCGCTATGCCGCGGCGCGGAGGTATGTTCGCGAGCTCTGCGCCCAGACGGGGGCACCGCGAACGGCGGCTCGTATCTGCACCGCGCACACGTCTTCGGATCGCGCGGAAACGTTTTTGATGAACGCGATTAAGGGTTCAGGGCCCGCTGGCCTATCGAGCATTCCTCGCCGGAGGAATATCGTGGTGCGTCCCTTGCTCGACCTAACTCATGGCGAGCTCGTGGGCTATCTACAGGTACATGGTCAGCCGTGGCGTGAAGACGAGAGCAATGAGGATATCTCGTATCTGCGAAACTACGTGCGCCATCGAGTGATGCCGGTGGTGGCGCAGCGCAACGCGAGCGTCTGCAAGACGATTGGCGCCGCCTGCGAGATCTTAGGCGATGAGGACGCGTTTTTGTCTCAGCTTTCGGCACAGGCGTTTCGAAGCTGCCTGCGTAAGGAGGCGGCGGGCGCGCTGGTGCTCGATGCCAGGCGCCTTGCTGCGGCCGAGGTGGTAATCGCGCGGCGCATCGTGCGACTGGCGATTAAGCGCATCGATCCGGACGCTCGTCCAGAGATGCGACATGTGGAGCGAGTCCTTTCCTGCGTTGCCGAGGGCGCCGGCTCGGTCACGCTTCCGGCGGGAATTGACGCGCGCGTCGAGTTTGGCATGCTAGCGTTTAAGGCGCCGGCGGCTCGTGAGGGGCTGGTTGCGGACTGGATTACCATACCCGGTCGTTTGCCGTTGGGCGGGGGGCGCATGCTGGTCGCAGAGCCGATGGCCGTTGAGCCGGGATGCGATATCGTGCGCCGCGCCCGTGAGCTTGCGGCTGCCGGGGAAGTGACAGCTTTGGTAGACGCGGCTGCCCTGGGTTTTGCCGACAGCGATAGTGAGCGGATCCTGGCGGGCTCACGTGGCGAGATCCCTGCAGAGGCGCGATTGGCGCGCCTGTGGGTGGACGGTCCTGTACCGGGAGACGTGATGTGCCCGTTAGGGATGAGTGGTCGAAGCAAGAAAGTATCCGACTTGCTAGGTGAG
>JAUUSS010000152.1 GCA_030841765.1 Collinsella aerofaciens
AAATTTGCTGAATATGAGTCGCGTTACCTTCATCTGACGCCTCGGTTCTATTCAATTGAAGAGATGCGCGATTTTGTTAATAAAGAAAGTTTCGATCTCCTTATCTCTGGAAGCGACCAGGTTTTCAATCCTAATATTGCCGATTTCGATGAAGCTTTCCTTTTTCCCTTTGAAACGTCGGCTCGTAAGGGCAGTTTTGCGGCAAGTCTCGGCAGCGCTACCGAAACTGAATTAGCTCCTTTTTCAGATGACCTAGCTTCTTTTGATGTTCTCTGTGTAAGAGAGAATACTGATGCACCCGTGGTTAATAGCTTATGCGGGCGGTCTCCCGAGGTGGTTGACGACCCTGTTTTCCTTTTGGATTCAAAGCGCTGGGCACAAGCTGTTAATACTTCGGTCGAAGACTGTGGGTATGTTTTAGGTTATTACATTAATAAGGAGGCATCCGCGCGCTATTTGGAGCTTACGAAGCAGGCTGCATCTGAGCTTGGATTGCCCTCGAAGGTTATAAATGTGCGTTATGGGCGGGACTCATTTAAGCGCGAGATGATTACTGATGCTGGCCCTGAGGATTTCCTTAAGTTATTTGCGGGCGCTTCTTTTGTCTGTACGGACTCTTTCCATGGAACGGCGTTTTCGCTGCTATTCGGAAAGCGTTTTGTATCTTTTGAACCCAAATCAAATTCTAGTGACTTCCGCAAGAGGGATCTATTAAGCAAGGTAGAAGAACCTTGGAGAAGCGTTGCGGTCGATTCTACTTCTGCGAGCGCCCTTGTCAGTGAGTTGTGTGGGCGTTCTGCTCCCGCTGCCCAAGATGGAATCAGGCGTGTTCGCGAGGCACAACTGCTGTTCCTCGAGAAGATGACGAAGGAGAATTAGTTTGGCTTTTAAAGAGAAAAAGCTTCTCCAGAATACTGGCTGGCTGCTTGCGCTGCAGGCAATTAACATTGTGTTGCCTTTTGTTACGGTGCCTTACGTTACCCGCGTGTTTGGCGCTGAGCGGTATGGCATATTCTCTATTGCTCTTAATTGGATAACTTATTTTCAGCTTGTTGTTGAGTTTGGTTTTAACTTGAGCGCAACGAAAAAGGTCGTTGAGGTTAAAGATGGGGATGAGCTTAACGACCTCGTGTCCGCTGTCGTTATTGCTCGACTGGGACTTGTTGCCGCCTGCTTTGTCGTAGTAATAATTCTCGGTATTACGTCGGCTGCAACCGGGGACCAGCTATCCTGTATGCTTGCGTTGTTTTCCATGCTTGTTGGCATTGCTTTACAGCTCAACTGGCTTTTTCAGGGTTTGCAGGACATGAAGGTCATCACTATAGCCACGGCGGCTGCGCGAGGGCTTTCTGTCATTCTGATTTTCCTCCTTATAAATAACCCCGGTCAATTGATGCTTTACTCGTTCCTGTATTCAATTACTTTCCTTGCTTCGGGTGTTACTACTCATGTATTTGCTTGGAAGCGCTATGGGATCAAAATGGGTTTTGCATCTATAAAGCAGATACTCGGTGAGATGCGAGACGGAATGCCGATTTTTCTTTCATCTGCCGCCGGCAAGATTATTGGAAATGTTGGCGTCACGGTGCTCGGCGGTTGCCAGCCAAGTGCGGTCGTTGGCTCGTATGCTGCCATTTTGAAGGTGCCGCAAATGGCGAGCCTGATGTTTACTCCTGTTGGCCAAGCGCTGTATCCGCGTGTAAACGAAGAGCGAATGAAATCTCGGCGCTCCGCGGCGCGGCTTGTTGCTAAGTTTGGTATTCCCGTGGTCGTATTGTTTGCGGCTGGTTTATTTGGCATGGCGATCCTTCGCAATCCGGTAGTCGAGATTCTCTATGGCAAAGAGTATCTAGTTTGCGCCGATACACTCATTCCGCTTGCTATTTGGGTGCTGCTGGGCATCGTAAACAATATTCTCGGTGTTCAGCTTCTCATTCCTTTTGGGTATCAGTCCCTATATAGCTTGCTTATGATTGTCGATTCCGTTCTTTCGTTGGTGCTTAACGTTTGGCTTGGCCATACTTGGGGCGCCATGGGTGTTGCGTCAGCTATTGCGATATCCGAGGCTGTCCTTACGGTAGCTTTGTTTTTGGCTCTTCTTTCTGTAGTGAGGCAATCGTCCGCTGTTTCTTATAGCTCTCATGCCCATAAGGCTCAGCACATGAGAAAGGACCGATAATGAAAAAAATCATGCTCGTCTTCGGCACCCGTCCGGAGGCAATCAAGATGTGCCCGCTCGTCAACGAGCTGAAGGCGCGCACGGATGAGTTCGAGACTGTCGTCACCGTGACCGGGCAGCACCGCGAGATGCTCGACCAGGTGCTGCGCGTCTTCGGCGTGACGCCCGACCACGACCTTGCGATCATGAAGCCGGGACAGACTCTGTTCGACGTTACGTGCGACGTGCTGCTCAAGCTCAAGGCGGTCCTCGAGGACGAGAGACCCGACGTCGTCCTTGTTCATGGTGACACCACGACCAGCTTCGCCGCTGCGCTCGCGTGCTTCTACCTGCAGATCCCCGTGGGCCACGTCGAGGCGGGCCTGCGCACGCACGACATCTACAGCCCCTGGCCCGAGGAGTTCAACCGCCAGGCGGTCGACATCGTGAGCGAGTACTACTTCGCCCCCACGGAGGCCAGCAAGGAGAACCTGCTCGGCGAGGGCAAGCCCGAGTCCAGGATCTGGGTCACCGGAAACACCGGCATCGACGCCCTGCGCACCACCGTGCGCGAGGGGTACTCCCACCCCGAGCTCGACTGGGCGGAGGGCTCCCGCCTCATCCTCATCACGGCGCACCGCCGCGAGAACCTGGGCGAGCCCATGCACCGCATGTTCCGCGCCATCCGCCGCGTGATGGAGGAGCATCCGGACACAAAGGCAATCTACCCCATCCACATGAACCCACTCGTCCGCAAGGCCGCCCACGAGGAGCTCGACGGCTTCGACCGCCTGCACATCATCGACCCGCTCGAGGTGCTCGACTTCCACAACTTCATGGCGGCGAGCCACCTCATCCTCACCGACTCGGGCGGCATCCAGGAGGAGGCCCCGAGCCTGGGCAAGCCGGTACTCGTCATGCGCGACACCACCGAGCGCCCCGAGGGCGTGGCCGGCGGCACGCTGAAGCTCGTCGGCACCGAGGAGGACGTCATCTACCGCGAGTTCAGCCGCCTTCTCTCCGATCAAGCTGAGTACGAGGCCATGAGCCATGCATCGAACCCCTATGGTGATGGGCATGCGAGCGAACGCATCGCGGACGTGCTTGCGCAGTAGTTTTCTCCGAGCTGTTTTATGAAGCTGCTCTTTTGGAACATAAACAAGAAAGACAATGCCGACCTTGTCGTCACGCACATGCGAGAGGATGAGGTCGGCATTGCGGTTTTTGCCGAGTTTTTTGGAACTGACTTTTCAAATTAGCCGCTAAATAGAACTGGTTGTGGTGCCGTCAAGAAGATCGCGTCGAAAATGTTGGTGTAAGGGCGGCACCCCGGCGCCTGTTTAACGAAGAACGGCTCGCTGTTAGCGCCGGGCGATTTTAGCCGCTAATAGTCAAACTATTTTGACCAATCCC
>JAUUSS010000153.1 GCA_030841765.1 Collinsella aerofaciens
CATTGTGGCTCTTGACAGCGGATTGGGTCATATGAGCGAGCGACGTCCAGAGCGAGCAAGGTGCCTTGAAACGAGGCGGCATTGACCTTTTGGTCATGCCGCCGAAGTTGAAAGGCAGATTGCCGCTCTGGCGGGCTTGCAGCGTCGAGCAGTTGCGGCGTTTGGTAAAACGCCGCAACGAACTAGCTCAGCATTGCATCCATCATCTCGGAGTTGACGGAGTCGTCGGCAGACCACTCGCCGTCGTCGTTGCAGGTGTACTTGAAGATAACCGTGGTCTTCCTGGGCTCGGTGGCCTTGGTCACATCGACCATAACCTGACCGGCCATCTTGTACAGCTCGTCATCGGAAGGAACCGTGTCAAGCGCGGCGACCTTCTCCTGATACTGGGTGGAGAAGTCCTCGACGATCTTGTTCATAGACTTGCAGGTGATGGAGACCTCGGCGGTCGCGACACCCTTGTCTTCGTCGACCGTCACGTCGCCGATCTTGTAGTCAAAGCCCTCGAGATAGGTCTTGGCATACTCCTTGGGATCGATACCCAGCTGCTCGAACTCGTCGCCCGAAGCCTCCTCCAGACCAGAGAGGAAGTCGTCGCCACCGTTCTTGACCTCGTCAAACTGAGTCGTAAGATCCTCGGTGATGAGTTCCTCGACCGAAGGGCCTCCGCAACCGGAAAGCAGGACCACGCATGCAACCAAGACGGCCATGAGGGGCGCAAGCAGCAGCTTCTTTTTCATGTTGTTCCTCCCAATGAGCGGCACCGCGCTTCCCGGACGCGGCACACGTTGTAATAAGTAAGCCCATACTATCCGCTTATGAACACCCTCGGCAACGCGAAGGCGTGGTCGGTTCGTTTTAGCGTCCGAACGGTTTGCAAGCCCGCCCAACGTGCAATAAAACGCTTCCCCACGGTGCAATAAAAAAGGTGGCCGGAAAACCCGACCACCCTTGCACATCCTTTGGATGCCGCAGTTTACTTGCGGACGACCTTAACGATGGCGTCACCGGCGGCGACAGCGGACTCTGCCTCAACGTCGAGTTCGACATCGGCGAACTCGGCGGTGTTGGACACGGCCACGACGACGCAGTCCTTGTAACCGGCGGCAGCGATCTTGGCGCGGTCGATCTTGAGGATGGGCTGGCCGGCCTTCACGACGTCGTCAGCCTTGACGAAGCCCTCGAAGCCGTCACCGTTCATGTTGACGGTATCGACGCCAACGTGCACCAGAACCTCGATGCCGCTATCGGACTGCAAGCCCACGGCGTGACCCATGGTGACGGTCACCTTACCGTCGCAGGGAGCGTAGACCAGATCGTCCTCGGGCCACACGGCACAGCCCTTGCCCAGAACCTCGCCACCAAAGACGGGATCGGGCACGTCGGCCATCTTGATGACCTTGCCCTTGACGGGCGAGCACAGCACGTCGGCGCCAGCAGAAGCAGAGATGGAGGCCGGAGCAGCGGCAGCCGCGGGCTCAGCCTTCTTCTTGAACATGTCAAACAGACCCATACGTTTTCTCCTCTTGATTAAGCGCAACGTTGTGCGCATGCCTACGGTAATTATAGTGCCAAATGGTTCAAATGCTAAGGTGGGGACTCGAATCGCGAGCCCTTCCCGGTAGTGCTCGTGGGACGAGCATCTCCTTTGCATCGCTGGTCGATAAGCCGAGTATCGTCTGCGCACGGGACGGGCAGAAGCGGGCGCACCAAACCCGATACTTCTTTTCGCTCTCGAGTCCTGTCGCCGCCCCGTCCCTGACACTTCCTGACACCGACCGAAGCGTGCCAAAATAAACCTGTCCCTTTTTGGTAGGTTTGGCGAGCGTGGATTTTTGGACGCTTAACTAGCGAACGTGGATAATCTCCCACTTTGAGGCCGTCACCGAGCCAAAAACGGGAGATTATCCGCTCTCATTTTGGATAACCCGCCCCCTGTACCAAGCCGAGCTCCTTGGTCAAGTAATAACGACTTCTCGTCATTAGATTATTCAAATCGACTCTAATAACTATTTTCGCCATAAACTCGTTATTAGAATTGATATGATTAGCCTAATAACGAGTTTCCGGCACTAAAAATATGGAGGGCGCGATGCAAATCGAGGAGAACGGCCAGGGAACGCTCCGCAATAATCTATCGGGGAAATTGGCTTACTATTCGTTTTTTCCAACGCCCTTGCAATCATTGAGGCAGCTAAACCTCACCGAGGAAACCTATCGCACGCTTTCCGCATGCTCACGAAAGCTTGGAGAGCTTGAAGGCATGCTCTACTTTGTTCCCAACGCCGACATGTATCTGACAATGTACGTGCGCAAAGAAGCACTCCTTTCTTCGCAAATTGAGGGAACCCAGTGCACGTTTGACGACCTACTTAGTCCATCGCAAACACAACTCCATCATAAAGATGTCGCAGACGTCGTGAATTACGTCCGTGCTGTCGACCGCGGCGTAGAACTGCTCAAAAAGATGCCCTTGTGCACGAGACTTCTTAGGCAAGTTCATGCGGTCCTGCTGGACGGAGTGCGCGGAACGGAGAAGAATCCAGGCGAGCTGCGCTCCTCACAAAACTGGATTGGCCCCTCAGGCTGCACCATTGCAACCGCATCGTTTGTCCCTCCAAACATTGAAGATTTGAGTAACACGCTCCAGGACCTCGAACGCTTTATCAATGAGCCTCAAGTCGAAATGGATCCGATTGTGCGGGCGGCGCTCGTCCATTACCAATTTGAAACTGCCCATCCATTCCTAGACGGAAACGGTCGCCTGGGCAGGCTTCTCATTACACTTATGCTCATTAATGATGGCGTTCTTCATTCTTGCTTGTTCTATCCATCGTTCCAGTTCAAGAAAAATCGAAGCGAGTACTACCGGCAACTCACATCCGTAAGGGAGAGAGGCACTTACGAGGAATGGATAGAGTTTTTCTGCAACAGTCTTCTCGAGAGTGCGAAGGACTCGGTAGGGTCTTTAAAAAACCTTGTTGACCTCCATAACCGTTCCACAGCAACCATTACCGAAAATCTCGGAAGGACTGCTGCAAACGGGCAAAGGCTGTTGGGCATTCTTGAAGAGCACCCCATCGTCGACACCGCATTCATCGCTGCCCAACTCGATATCGGCAGGAGTACCGCGAGCTCGCTCGTCAAATCATTTGAAGAATTGGGCATCCTCCGCCCTCTCGACGAGTCAAGACAGAGATACCGGCAGTACGGGTATGAAGAGTATCTTTCGATTCTCAGGGAAGACGCCGAGCCGATTAGATAGGCATCGCAGCCCAGGCAAATTAAAGCGAGCGCGGATAATCTCCCACTTTGAGCCCGCACACAGGCCAAAACCGGGAGATTATCCACGCCCATTTCTGACTAGTCATTTAAGAACGTCCCCAATGACTACTCTAAGAACGTCCCCAATGCCCACCAATTCGGAGCAAAACAACGCCGCAAGTAGAGGACGGACAGACACTATGACCCAATCCGAGGGCGCTAAAAAGACAGGAGCCCCCGCTCGT
>JAUUSS010000019.1 GCA_030841765.1 Collinsella aerofaciens
CCCATCAACCGCGGCGTCGAGTTCGACTCCTATATGGCCGACCACCCGCAACGCTCCGTCATCCTGGAGCAGGTCTACGCCGGTATCTGCGTGCGTATGGCTATCCTGTATCTGCTGCTTGGAGGTGCCGATAATGGCCTTGCTTCTTAAGAATGCCCACGTCGTCGACCCGTCCGTCGAGCTTGACGGTGTCGTTGACGTCCTGATTGACGGCGATAAGATCGCCGAGGTCGGCGAGAATCTCGCCGTCGAGGGGGCCGAGGTCCGCGACCTTTCCGGCAAGTACCTCGTCCCCGGCCTGGTGGATATGCACGTTCACCTTCGTGAGCCCGGCTACGAGGTCAAAGAGGACATCGAGAGCGGCACCCGCGCTGCTGCCAAGGGCGGCTTTACCGGCGTGTGCGCCATGCCCAACACCGATCCCGTCACCGATAACGGCACCGTCGTGGAGTTCGTCAAGTCCCGTGCTGCCGAGGTCGGTCACTGCCGCGTCTATCCGTCGGGCGCCATGACCCGCGGTCTTAAGGGCGAGGCCATGTCCGAGATGGGTGATATGGTCGCCCACGGCGCCGTCGCCTTCACCGACGACGGTCGCGGCGTGCAGGGCGCGGGCATGCTCCGTCGCTGCATGGACTACGGCAAGATGTTCGGCAAGGTCTTTATGAGCCACTGCCAGGACGAGGACCTGGTCGGCCACGGCCAGATCAACGAGGGCAAGGTCTCGACCCGTCTGGCTCTCGAGGGCTGGCCGGCTGCCGGCGAGGAGCTCCAGATCGCTCGCGACATCGAGATCGCCAAGCTGACCGGCGCCAAGCTGCACATTCAGCACATCTCCACCGCCCATGGCCTGGAGATCGTGCGTGCCGGTAAGGCCGCTGGTGTTCAGGTTACCTGCGAGGCCACTCCGCACCACATGTTCCTGACCGAGAACGACCTGGACGAGACCTACAACACCTCGCTCAAGGTCAACCCGCCGCTGCGCACCGACGAGGACGCCGAGGCCATCCGTCAGGGCGTCATCGACGGCACCGTCGACGCTATCGTCACCGATCACGCTCCCCACACCCCGTGGGAGAAGGCGCGCGAGTTCGAGCTTGCGCCCTTTGGCATGATCGGCCTCGAGACCTCGCTGTCGCTCGTACTCACCGAGCTGGTCAACACGGGCAAGATGAGTATGGGCCGCATGGTCGAGCTCATGGCCATCAAGCCGCGTGAGATCCTGGGCCTCGACCAGGTTCAGGTCAAGGCGGGCTCCGTTGCCGACCTGACCGTGTTCGACGCGTCCGCCACCTGGACGGTCGGCGAGGATGGATACGAGTCGCGTGCCGAGAACTCCGGTTTTGCCGGCCGCACGCTCACTGGTCGTGCCACCGATGTGTTTGTCGGCGGTAAGCAGACGCTCGCCGACGGCTGCATCTGCTAGCATAGCCTTATCGCTTTTGTGCGCGGTGCCCTTGCGGTGCCGCGCTTTCTGTTCGTTTTGACCATGCAACCGCATGGGGGATTGGAGCGTCTATGCCCACACCTTCCACTGCACGCATGCACGACTTTGAGGTCGTCTCGAACCGGGAGATTGCCGACGGCATCTTCTCGCTCGTCATCTCGGCCCCCAAGCTTGCAAGTGCGCTCAAGCCCGGTCAGTTTGTGAACATTGCCGTGCCCGGTGATGCGTCCTCGCTGCTTCGCGTGCCCCTGAGCTTCTATCGCGCCGACGCCCAGGCCGGCACCGTCGAGCTGTGGTACGCCGTCGTGGGCGACGACACCCGTCGTCTGTCGCAGATGGCCCCCGGTTCCACCTCTAATCTGCTGGGCCCCGGTGGCCGTGGCTGGATGGTACCCGAGGGCACTAGGAAAGCGCTGCTCGTTGCGGGCGGCATCGGTGTTCCGCCCGTGCTGTGCCTTGCCGGTAAGCTTGCCGAGCAGGGTGTGGCCGTCGACGTGTGCCTGGGCTTTGGCACCGCGTCCAAGGCTGTGGGTATCGATGAGTTCCGCGCTCTGTGCGATACGGTCGACGTTTGCACCGACGACGGCTCGCTCGGCACGCACGGTTTTTGCACCGATCCTGCCGCCGAGCTGCTCGGCGAGGGCGGCTACGACTACGTCGCCAGCTGCGGTCCCGCCGTCATGATGAAGAAGGTCGCCGCCGCTGCTGCCGAGGCCGGTGCGTACTGCGAGGTGTCGCTCGAGCGCATGATGAGCTGTGGCTTTGGCGCCTGCAACACCTGCAATGTCGAGACGGTCGACGGTATGAAGGGCGCCTGCATGTGCGGCCCCGTGTTCGATGCTTCCAAGGTGGTGGTCTTCTAGTGGGTACTGTGAACATGGCCGTCGATTTCGGCGGCGTCAAGATGCAAAACCCCATCAACACCGCAGCCGGTACCTTTGGCTACGGTTGGCAGTTCCAGAACTTCTTTGATGTTTCCCAGCTGGGCGCCATCACCACCAAGGGTTGCGCTGCCGAGCCCTGGCCCGGCAACCCCGCGCCCCGCATGGCCGAGATTCCCGGCGGTATGATCAACTCCGTGGGCCTTCAGAACCCCGGCGTGGCCGCCTTTGCCCGCGAGTCCGGTCCGTGGCTCGAGCAGCTCTCCAAGGACGGCTGCCAGGTCATCTGTCAGGTTGCCGGCCACTCCGTTGACGAGTTTGTCCGCGCACTCGAGATGTATGTCGAACTGTGCCCCTGGGCTGCCGGCTACGAGATCAACGTGAGCTGCCCTAATATCGCCGCCGGCGGTGCCGCCATGGGCTCCACGCCCGAGGGCGCCTCTTCCGTTATGGCTGCCTGCCGCAAGGTGACCGATAAGCCGCTGTTCGTAAAGATGGCTCCGGTTAACGTTGCCGAGATTGCCAAGGCCCTCGAGGCTGCCGGTGCCGACGGCCTTTCGGTCATCAACTCCATCCAGGGCATGGCCATCGACGTCCATACCCGCAAGTCCCGCGTGGCCAAGCCCAAGGGCGGCCTTTCGGGCCCGCTGTGCCACCACATCGCCGTGCGCATGGTCTGGGAGGTTGCCCAGGCCGTCGATATCCCCATCAACGGTGTCGGCGGCGTCATGACGGGCGAGGATGCGGCCGAGTTTATTCTGGCCGGCGCCACCTGCGTGTCGGTCGGCATGGCCAACTTCGTCGATCCGTGCGCTTCGCTCAAGATCGCGCACGAGCTCGAGGCCTGGGCCGAGTCTCAGGGCGTGAAGGACATCAACGAACTGGTAGGTGCGTTCGAATGCTAGAGACCGATGCCCGCGACCGTGTTATCGTCGCTCTCGACTGCGACCGTGAGCGTGCGCTCGAGCTTGCCCACGAGCTTTCGGGCCATGCCGCCTGGCTCAAGGTTGGCATGACGCTCTATTACGCCGAGGGTCCTGAGATCGTCAAGACGTTCAAGGATTTGGGCTTTAAGGTTTTCCTCGACCTTAAGTTCCATGATATTCCGCATCAGGTTCGCGGCGCCGCCCGTTCGGCCTCGCTTGCTGGTGCCGACCTGCTCTCGGTTCACGGCTTGGGTTCGGGCGCCATGCTCGCTGCCTGCCGCGAGGGTGCCGAGGAGGCGCGCGAGGACCGCGCCAAGCTCGTCGCCATCACCGTTCTCACGAGCATGAATCAGGATGCCTTGAGCGAGATCGGCGTCGAGTCGCCCGTGTCCGAGGAGGCCGCCCGCCTGGCAAAGCTCGCTCAGGCCAACGGCATCGATGGCATCGTGTGCTCGCCGATGGAGGCTCACGACATGCGTGAGGTGCTGGGTTCTGATGCCCTGATCGTGACTCCGGGCGTGCGTCCGGTGGGTGCCGCCCTTGGTGACCAGTCCCGCGTGGCGACGCCTTCCCAGGCTATCGAGCGCGGCGCAAGTCATATTGTGGTGGGCCGTCCCATCACCGGCGCCGACGATCCGGTTGCCGCCTTTGACGCCATCGTCGCCGAGCTGGTCGAAAACGTCGCGTAAAAGATTCCCCTAAGTCACCACTTTTGGGTCTCATTAGCACAAAATAGCCCCTGTGCCTGCGTAAACTTTCCCATCCTTTGTGTGGAATCGCAGGTCAGGGGCTTAACTTTGGGCGCAGTATATTGCACTTTTTGCGGGTATCGTCTAACCTATGGAGCCGCGATTGGGCATTTTGTACGTTCTACGTGCTAAAATGCCAATTATTGAATCAGATATAACCCAACTACTTGGAGGTACGAATGGCACTCCCTCAGCTTACCGATGAGCAGCGCAAGCAGGCTCTTGAGAAGGCTGCTGCCGCACGTCACGCCCGCGCTGAGCTTCGCGAGCAGATCAAGAAGGGCGAGAAGTCCCTCGAGTCCGTGCTCAACTCCGATGACCCCATCGCTTCCCGCATGAAGGTTTCCACCCTCATCGAGTCTCTTCCTGGTTATGGCAAGGCCAAGGCCGCCAAGATCATGGAGGAGCTCGGTATCTCCGCTACCCGTCGCGTCCAGGGCCTCGGCGTCCGTCAGCGCGAGCAGCTCCTCGAGCAGCTGACCAAATAAGTGAGCGCTCAGGATTCCAAGCTCTTTGTGATTTCTGGACCGTCAGGCGCAGGCAAGGGTACGCTCGTCACTCGTGTGCGCGAGCGCCGCTCGAACCTGGGCCTGACGGTTTCGGCTACCACGCGAGCACCACGCAAAGGTGAGGTCGACGGCGTCAACTACTTTTTTCTGACGCGCGAGGAGTTCGACCGCCGCGTGGCAAACGGTGAGTTTGTTGAGTGGGCCGAGGTCCACGGTAACTGCTACGGCACGTTGGTGAGCGAGGTCCAGTCCAAGCTCGCCTCTGGTTCGTCTCTGATTTTGGAGATCGATGTCCAGGGCGCCCTGCAGGTGAAGGAGCGTTTCCCCGAGGCCGTGCTGATCTTTATCAAGCCGCCTTCGCTTGAGGTGCTCCGCGAGCGTCTAGTCGGTCGCGGTACCGAGACGCCCGAGACGATTGAGCTGCGTATGGCAAACGCCGCCGATGAGCTTGCCCTTGCCGACCGCTACGACGACGTCGTGGTTAATGACGATCTCGACCGCGCGACCGATGAGCTCGTTCGCGTTCTCGATATGCATGAAAGGATCTGAGGTCCGTGTCCGTTGTAAAGCCTTGCATTGACGATCTTCTGGAGAAGACCGATCACAACCGCTTCCTGCTCGCTTCGCTTGCCTCCAAGCGCGCCTGCGACATCAATAGCATGCTGCGTGGCCAGCACAACCGCGTGCTTGCCGTCCAGGATGTCGATGACATCACCATCGGGCTTTCCGGTGCCGATACCATCTCGATGGCTATGGACGAGATTGTCGACGGCGACATCTCTTACGACGAGGCCCGTTACGAGAAGGCGCTCGGCCACAAGGTTGCTGAAGCCTAAATGGCGGCTCGCGTCTGCCTGGTCCACTATCACGAGGTTGGACTGAAGGGCAAGAACCGCGCACATTTTGAGCATATCCTCATGGATAACATTAAGGCGGCTTTGGCCGCCTTTTCCGTGAACGCCGTGTCTCGAATTTCCGGTTATATCCTCGTGACCTTTAACGAGCATCAGGCCGATGATGCGGCGCGTGTTATTCGCACCGTTCCCGGCGTTGCTCGTGTGTCTTTGGCGTATCACACCAACCGCGACCCACAGGAGTACTGCGCCGCCGCCGTCAAGGCGCTGCGCGAGTTTGGTTCCTTCGATTCGTTTAAGGTGCACGCTAAGCGCTCCAATACCGACTATGAGCTCACCTCGATTGACATCAATCGTCAGGTGGGCGAGGTGTTGTGTGAGGCCTTCCCCGATAAAAAGGTTCAAATGCACGACCCCGATGCGATGGTGCACGTACTGGTGGTCCAGGGTAGCGTTTATGTGTACGCGCGCTCCGAGCGCGGCGTGGGCGGTCTGCCGGTGGGTTCTGCCGGCAAGGTCGTGACGCTGCTGTCGTCAGGTATCGATTCTCCGGTGGCGACCTGGATGCTCGCGCGTCGCGGCGCGGTGTGCGTGCCGGTACATTTCTCCGGTCGTCCGCAGACGCCCGATACGAGCGAGTATTTGGTGCAGGATATCATCCGTGCGCTTGAGCCGGGTGTCCAGATCGGCCGCCTGTACGTGGTGCCGTTTGGCGACTGCCAGCGTGAGATTTCGGTCACCTGTCCCAGTAACCTTCGCGTGATCATGTATCGCCGCATTATGTATTCGGTTGCCGAGCGCATCGCGCATATCGAGGGCGCTAAGGCCATCGTTACGGGCGAATCGCTTGGGCAGGTTGCCTCCCAAACGCTTGAGAACATCATGGCTGTCAACGAGGCCGTGAAGATCCCCGTGTTCCGTCCTCTCATCGGTTCGGACAAGCAGGAGATCATCGCGCGCGCCGAGGAGATCGGTACGTTCGATATCTCGACTGAGGCCGCTCCCGACTGCTGCACACTGTTTATGCCGCGCCGTCCCGAGACGCACGCTAAACTCGATGCCGTGCATGAGGCCTGGGAGTTGTTCGATCACGAGGAGATGATCGAGCGCCTGCTCAAGCAGACCGAGTACATCGACTTCGAGAGCAACACGTATAAGGCCCCTAAGACCTTAAAACGCAAACATTCGGAGCTTGCTCCGCGTGAGATTTACCAAGATCACGAGTAATTTTGTGCATAGACCGACGATGCGTCTGCATCGTCGGTCTTTTGCTATCTGGGCATTTTGCGGCTAAGTGTTCATTTGCTGACGTGTGCCTGAATAAATGGACAGTATTTCGCAAGGTTTTGGTCGGCTTTTGGTTTGACCGCGAAAACCGGTTTTGGAGAATGGCTGTTGCAGGACTCTTTTCCTGACACGATGTTGTTGGGAGGTTTTGCTATGGCGCAGCGCGAACAACACGAACGGGTCAAACGGATGGACCGCTTGGCGGACAAGCTGCTCGGTCATAAGGCAGTGGTGATGGCGATACTGGTCGTCATTGCGATGGCGAGTGGACTGGCGATGGCGAACCTTGGCGGCGGTGCCGGCAGTGTGTCGTTTGAGCACACTGATGGTTCGGGTTCGTTAGTGGAGCCGGGATCCGGCGATGCCTCGAGCGGAAAGACATCCGAAGGCTCTTCGCCTAAGGCGTCTGCCGCGGCAGAGGTTTATGTCGATGTTGATGGCGCCGTTGTGTCGCCCGGTGTATATCGTCTCAAGGACGGCGCGCGGGCTGCTCAGGCGATTGATGCCGCCGGCGGGCTGGCGCCCGAGGCAGACGTTACGGGGCTCAATCGGGCATCTAAGGTCGTCGATGGACAGAAGATTCACGTTCCAACGGTAGGGGAGCAGCAGGCGTCCATTGCGGAAGCTGGTGTTGATGGTGGGGCTTCCGCATCATCGGGCGTGAGTGGCGTAACAGGCCTAGTAAATATCAATACGGCAAGCGCGGCAGAGCTGCAGACGCTCTCGGGCATCGGTCCCTCCATGGCCCAGTCGATTATCGATGAGCGGACAAAGAACGGTGGTTTTGCCTCGGTTGACGATCTGATGCGTGTGTCGGGAATCGGCGAGAAGAAGCTTGCCAAAATCAAAGATTCCATCTGCGTATGAGTGCGACCGAGCGCGAGCATGTGATGCCTCCGCGGCCTCTGATGCCGTGGACGATGGCCTTGTGTGCCGGCATGTGCATGAGCTGCGCCTTGGTGCTCAACGTGGCCGCTGATGCGCTGCTGAGGGAGCGGGCGCCGGCGGTCGGGCCGCTATGGGCCATTCCCGTTACGGCGGCGGTATTCGTTGTGCTGGCTCAATCTTGTGCGCGGCTTGCCCCTTGGAAGCGGTGGCTGTATGCCGCGTCCGTCGGTCTCGTGGCGGGAGCGGTCGTCTCGGCGTGGTGGGCTGTGGGCGTGCTAAGCGCCTCGAAGGCGCTCGACGGTCGAGCGGCAAGCAGCCTTGAGTTTGTCGTGCAGGGTGACCCATCCATAAACGACGACGTGTATTCCTATACCTGCGAGGCACGCACGGACGGTAAGAACTTGGCAATGGTTCGCCTATCGTGCGACCTCGAGCTCAAGGTCGGGGCGCACGTGCGTGTTATCGGTCGCGTTTCACGTTTTGAGAACGATGCGTATGGACGATCGCGCGTGCTCCGAGGCGAGGTGCGCAAGGTTAAAGTCGTTCGGATTTTGTCGGTCGATGAAGACTCTCCGGGGCCGCTGCTTCGGCTGCGAAATGGGCTGCTTGCGTCCATCGCGCCTGCGACCGACCCGGCGCGTGCACTCATAGCCGGTGTCGTCTGCGGTCGTTCGGCCGAGCTGCGCGCCCAGCCGGCGGGCGACTGGTTTTCGGTGACGGGAACGGCGCATCTTATCGCCGTCTCGGGCAGCCATTTGGCAATCGTGGGGTTTGTAATCGAGGGTGTATTGCAAAAGACTCGGTGTTCACGCGGTCTTCAACGGGCGATATTGGCGATAACGCTTGTGGGCTACGCTGCTTTTACGGGCGCGTCTCCCTCTGCCGTGCGCGCGTGCTGCATGGTGTTCGCGACGCTTGTCGTAAACGGCGCGGGGCGGCGCCGGCACGGCGCATCGGCACTCTTCGTTACCATGTCCATCTTTGTGTTGCTGCGGCCGACGGTTCTGTTCGAGATGGGCTTTCAGCTTTCATGTGCCAGCGTCTTAGCCATTCTGTGCTTTTGCCCCTATGCGACCTACGCTTTGGGTGAGCTGAGTGTTCCGTCGGGCGTTGCCAGCATGCTTTCCGTCACGCTGTGCTCGCAACTGGCGACACTTCCCATTACCATTCCTGCCTTCGGTACGTTCTCGCTCATTGCTCCGCTCGCAAATGCGGTCCTCGGTCCGGTGGTGAGCGCACTGCTCGCCGTGTCGATCGTGCTGGTTCCCTTTTCGCTCCTGGCGCCGTTGCGGACTTGGGCGCTCGTTGTGCCCATGATTGCCGCCCGTTGCGCGCTGTTCTTTGAGCAGCTGTTTGCCGCCGTGCCGGGTGCATCCGTGAGCGTGCCGCCCGATAGCATGTGGATTTACCTAGTGCCGTGTTTGCTGGCGGTTCTGCTTGTCTGGTGGCCGCGTCCCCGTGCACGTCCTATGGCGGTGGGGCTTGCATGCCTGGTGCTCTTGGCTGCGATTCCGTACGTCTACTGGGATCGATTCGCTCCGCCTTCGGTGACGGTGCTCGATGTGGGCCAGGCCGATGCGATTATTATTCGCCAGGGCGGCGCAGTGGCGCTCGTCGACTGCGGGCTCGACGAGCGCGTGGTGGCGGCGTTGGTTCGCAATAACGTGCACCATATCGATGCCGTCTTTGTGACGCATTGGGATGAGGATCACTGGGGTGGTCTGCCTGCCGTGCTCGAACATTTTTCGGTCGGTACGATTGCCGTGGCGGCGGATGCGCTGGAGGATGCTCCTGCCGAGGTATTGAACCGACCTGGCGTGGAGTATCGGCAGGTGCGCCGTGGGGATACGGTCGATATCGGCTCATTTTGCGCCCGCGTGATGTGGCCATTCGAGTCCGTGGATGGCGAGGGAAATGAGGACTCGCTTGTCCTGCTGCTCTCATATGTTCAGGAAGGCAAGGGCCTGCGTATGCTCCTCACCGGTGATGCCGAGATCGACCAAGAACGGGAATTCGTGCAGGAGGTGGGGGATATCGACGTACTTAAACTTGGGCATCACGGCTCTAAGGTTTCAGTCGATGATGAGTTGCTGGACGTCCTGAAGCCCGAGCTTTCCCTCGCGAGTGCGGGCGAAGGGAATCGATACGGCCATCCGTCCGATGCCTGCATCGATGCCGTTAAGGAAGCGGGCGGCGTGTTCGCGTGCACTATCGAACACGGCGACATTACCGTCACGCCGGCTGCGAATGGCTTTGCGATGCGATGCCAGCGACCGTGACGACGTCGTTGGCGTGTGGTGGGCCCCTGGGCTAGAATGGCACGGAGCGAATACGAAGGCCTGCGGGAGGGGAGCGCAATGTCCGAAACCGGTCTGCTGCCGGCATATCTGATCGTCGGTACCGACGGAGTCAAGCGCGATCACGCCGTCTCGCGTATGAAAGCGCGTCTGGAAAAGTCGGGCATGGTCGAGTTCAACCTCGACGAGCGCGATATGACCAAAGACCCCGATATCGAGTCGATTATCGGATCGCTCAACACCTTTCCCATGGGCAGTGAGTTTCGCCTGGTAATCCTTGATGGCTGCTCAAAGCTCGCCAAGTCGGTCTCGGAGCCGCTCGTCGAGTATCTGGCGAGTCCCAGTCCCACAACGGTCTGCCTCATCATCGCCGACTCGCTTGCCAAGAACACGCGCCTGTATAAGGCGATCGCCAAGATCGACAAGAAGGCTGTGATCGATTGCTCCGGCACCAAGCGCTGGGAGCTCCCACGCCGCGTGCAGCAGATGGCGACGCAGCACGGCAAGTCGATCACGACGGCGGCCGCCGAGGAACTCGTCTCGCGTTCGGGTGAAAACACTCGCATGCTCGATAACGACTTGGCTAAGCTTGCCCAGATGGTCGAGGTGCCCCAGATTGAGCTTGTCGACGTTGAGCGCTGGATTGTACGTACGGCCGAGGTTCAACCCTGGGACTTTCTCAATGCGGTCTCGGCCCGTGACATGCGACGCTCGCTCGAGCTCTTCAATCTACTGCCCGCCAAGAGCTACGTGTGGACTTACACATTGCTGTGCGGCCGCATCCGCGAGCTTATCGTTGCCAAGGCGCTCGATGCGCGCGGACAGGGTCGTGAGCTGGCTGCAACACTTAAGCTCCAGTCCTGGCAGGTCAAGAATCACCTGACCTGGGCACGTCGCTTTTCGATGGCAGAGCTCGTTGCCGCGCTCGAGGGCGCGGTCGATGTGGAGCTCGCACTGAAGGGTTCGGCCGATTCTCAGACCGCGCTTTTGCTCTGGATTACGAACATCTTGAGAAAATCGTGATGATACCTGCCTATTTGACAAATTCGTTCTATCCCTTTGAGGGGGAGCGTGCTATAGTAGGCGCTTGCATGACCTCACCGTGTCTCAGAGGTGTCATACATTTTTTGCAAGGAACTCGAAAGGAACTCCAGAAGTGGCAAACATCAAGTCTCAGAAGAAGCGTATCCGCACCAATGAGGCAGCTCGCATGCGTAACAAGGCTGTCAAGTCCGAGCTCAAGACGCTGACCAAGCACGTCCAGTCCGCCGTCGCCGAGGGCGACGCCGAGAAGGCCCAGGCTGCCCTCAAGACCGTCACCAAGCGTCTCGACATGGCTGCCGCCAAGCATGTTATCCACAAGAACCAGGCTTCCAACCGCAAGTCCGGTCTTGCCAAGCTCGTGAACAGCATCAACGCCTAAGTTGTAAATTTCACACCACACAGATTACGCGCATAAATGGAGCCTGTTTTATGGAACAGGCTCCATTTTTTGTATCGCTCGGGTAAGATAGTCCGCATGAATACTTCAATTGACATTTCCCACATCCGCAACTTCTCGATCGTTGCGCACATCGACCATGGCAAGTCCACGATTAGTGACCGCATCCTCGAGCTCACCCATACCGTCGACGAGCGCGACATGGAGTCGCAGCTGCTCGATACCATGGATATTGAGCGCGAACGCGGCATCACGATCAAGTCCAATGCCGTTCGTGTCTCCTATGACGCCGACGATGGCGAGACGTATCAGTTCAACCTGATCGATACGCCGGGTCACGTGGACTTTACCTATGAGGTCTCGCGTTCGCTTGCCGCCTGCGAGGGTGCGGTGCTTGTCGTCGACGCCACGCAGGGCGTCGAGGCGCAGACCGTCTCCAACGCGACGCTCGCCATGAACGCCAACTTGGATATCGTGCCCGCCATCAATAAGATCGACCTGCCGTCGGCACACCCCGACGAGGTCAAGACCGAGATCGAGGACGACCTGGCGATCCCTGCCGACGATGCCGTATGCGTATCGGGCAAGACCGGCGAGGGCATCCACGATCTGCTGGAGTCCATCGTCTTTTTGATCTCTCCGCCCAAGGGCGATGCAAACGCGCCGCTCAAGGCGCTCATCCTGGACTCGTATTTTGATGAGTACCGCGGCGTCGTTGCCACGGTCCGCGTGTTTGACGGCTCCATCAAAAAGGGCGATACCCTCCTTATGATGCAGGCAAAGGGTGACTTTTTGGTCGATGGCGTGGGCGTCAAGCGTCCCGCCGAGACACCAGTTGACGCGCTGACGGTCGGTGAGGTGGGCTACGTGGTCACGGGCCTGAAGGACCCCGAGGCCGTGCGCGTGGGCGATACCCTTACGTGGGCGTCGAATCCCTGCCCCGAGCCGCTTCCCGGCTACCGTGAGGCCAAGCCCATGGTCTACACGGGCCTGTTCCCGATCGACAACAAGGATTACGAGAACCTGCGCGACGCTCTCGATAAGCTGCATGTCAACGACCCGTCGTTGGTGTGGGAGCCCGAGACTTCGGTGGCGCTCGGCTTTGGTTTCCGCGTTGGCTTCTTGGGCCTGCTGCATATGGAGGTCGTCAAGGAGCGCCTGGAGCGCGAGTTCAACCTGGACCTGATTGCCACGAGCCCTTCGGTGGACTATCACGTCTACAAGACCGACGGCGAGATGATTGATGTTCGCAGCCCGCAGGATCTGCCCGAGGCTACGCGCATCGAGCGCATCGAGGAGCCCTACCTCAAGGCCAAGATTATCTGTCCGCCCGAGTATACGGGTGCCGTCATGCAGCTCGCTATCGAGCATCGCGGCATTACAACCGACATGATCCATCTCACGAGCAAATCGGTCGAGATGCGTTTCGACATGCCGCTTGCCGAGCTCATTCTGGACTTTTTTGACCAGCTCAAGAGCCGCACCAAGGGTTACGCCTCGCTCGACTACGAGTTCAACGAATATCGCCCCTCCGAGCTCGTCAAGCTCGACATCCTGCTTTCGGGCGACGAGGTGGACGCGCTGTCGTTTATCGTGCACAAGGATAAGGCTTATGGCCTGGCCCGCGGTCTGTGCGACAAGCTCAAGGAAATCATTCCGCGCCAGCTGTTCGAGGTGCCTATCCAGGGCGCCATCGGCAACAAGATCATTGCCCGCTCTACCGTCAAAGCGCGCCGCAAGGACGTGCTGGCCAAGTGTTATGGCGGCGATATCTCGCGAAAGCGCAAGCTGCTCGAGAAGCAGAAAGAGGGCAAAAAGCGCATGAAGGCCATCGGCTCGGTCGAGGTTCCGCAGGAGGCCTTTATGGCGATTCTCAAGGTGGACGAGTAGGTCCATGGCACTTTCTGAATACAGCAAGCGGTTGCTTGGAGCCTATGCCGAGCAGCCGTTCCTTATGGCTCCCATGGCGGGCGTGACCGATCCCGCCTATCGCATCATGTGCCGCCGTCGCGGTGCCCATCTTGCCTATAGCGAGATGGTGAGCGTGGCGGGCCTTGCCTATGCCAGCAATAAGACGTGGCGCCTGGTACTGCCGGCCGATGAGGAGCAGCAGATCTGCGTGCAGCTCTTTGGCTCCAAGCCCGATCAGTTTGCGAGCGCTGTTGCTGCCGTCGAGGAGCGTGTGGGCGATCGCCTGTCGCTGATCGATATCAACATGGCCTGCCCGGCTCGCAAGGTCGTCACCAAGGGCGAGGGCTCGGCGCTTATGCGCACTCCCGATCTGGCCGAGCAGATCGTCGAGGCGGCGGTGGGCGCGGCGCATGTGCCCGTGACCGTAAAAATCCGTAAGGGCTTTTACGCCGAAGACCGCAACGCCGCGACGTTTGCCCAGATGCTTGAGGGAGCAGGGGCCGCCGCGGTGGCGGTACATGGTCGCTGCGCCACGCAGCTCTATACGGGCCAGGCCGATTGGTCGGTCGTCGATGAGGTGGCCGACGCCGTCGAGATTCCCGTTATCGGTTCGGGCGATGTGTTCTCGGCAGAGGACGCTGCTGAGCATCTGCAAAGCTCGGGTGCCAGCGCGGTGTTTATCGCGCGCGGCATCTACGGCAATCCGTGGGTGTTCGGCGATGCCCGAGCCCTTGCACTCGATGGCACGCCGGTTCCTTCTCGCTCCTCGGTTGAGCGCCTGGATGCCCTGCGCGAGCACCTGACGCTCACGCACGAGCTGTTGCCGCTCATGTCGCGTGCCCGCACGTACGCAAGCTGGTATCTAAAGGGCATGCCCCATGCTGCCGCCTGGCGCGCTCAGGTGGTGCGTTGCTCCACATACGAGGAGTTCATGGCACTGGTCGATGATATCGAGCACGATGTGGTGGCCTGTGAGGCCGCACTTGCCGCCGGCGAGTCGGTGCCCGCTCATCCGTTGGAGGCCTAACGGTGGCCGTTACCGCGCTGTACGTGCATGTGCCGTTTTGCGCCCAAAAATGCCGGTACTGTGACTTTGACTCACGCAGTTTTGCTCCGTGCGACCTGAGCGCTGCGCTCGATGCCTATTTTGAGCTGCTTTATGCGCGCCTCGATGCCTTTGGAGACGTCGGGGCGCTCGTGGGCATCCGCACCGTCTATGTTGGCGGTGGCACGCCGTCGCTGGCGGGGGAGCGTCTGGTAGAACTCGCCCGGCGTATCTCTGCGTGGTGTAAGCCCGTTGAGTTCACCTGCGAGGCCAATCCCGAATCGCTGACCGCCGAGCTTGCCGCTGCGCTTGCCAAGGTTGGTGTCACACGCGTCTCTCTGGGCGTGCAAACGCTCGATAACGCCGAACTTACCGCCATCGGCCGCATTCACGATGCCGATCGGGCGCTCGCTGCCATCACGACGGTTAAGGACGCTGGGCTCGATGTGTCGTGCGACCTTATGTGCGGCCTTCCCGGGCAGACCGACCTAAGCTGGCGGCGCACACTCGATGACGTGCTGGCGGCGTCGCCGCATCATGTATCGGTGTACCCGCTCACGCTCGAGGAGGGCACGCCGCTCTATCGCATGGCGTGTCGCGACGAGTCGCTCGAGCCCGACGAAGATTTTCAGGCTTCGTGCATGGACGCGGCGCGTGAGCGTCTGGGTGCTGCCGGCTATCACCCGTATGAGGTTGCAAGCTACGCGCTCGACGGTCATGAGTGCGCCCACAACATTGCCTATTGGACCGGTCAGGGCTATCTGGGCTTGGGTCGCTCTGCCGCCGGTATGCTCGATGCCGGGGACTTCGATCGCTTGGCCGGGCTGTTTCCTGACGTACCCGCTCGCGGCGAAGCGTATCGCGTGCGTCTGGTGCAACGCGACGACACCGCGACGACGTTTGATGCCGAGTATCTGTCGCAGCGCGAGGCGGCGGCCGAGGATTTGATGCTCGCCTGCCGCATGACGCGTGGCATTGGGCCCGATCTGTTGGTGCGCTCGGCAAGCGTGATCGCTGCAGACGAGCTGGCGGCGGCCTGTGACCGTGCGCTCGAGTTAGGCCTTGCCACCTGGGTGCCCGATCATGTTGAAGGGCTTTCGGGGCGCGTCGCCTCGAAAGACGTTATCGCGGGTCGCGCCCGCGCCCGCTTGGCGCCCACCCACTTGGGCTGGCTCGATGGAAATGTGCTGTTCGAGCTGTTTTGGGGTCTAGCCTAGGCCGCTCGGGTAGAATTACCGCAATATATACGCTGCTGTGAGCAGGAGGTTGCCGCGCATGGCGACGATGAACGAAAAAGATTACTACGAGATTTTGGGTGTCTCCAAGGACGCCACCTCGCGTGATATTCAGAAGGCCTTCCAGCAAAAGGCCCGTAAGCTCCATCCGGACGTCAACAAAGAACCGGATGCCGAGAAAAAGTTTAAAGAGGTTTCCGAGGCCTACGCCGTGCTTTCGGACGAGCAGAAGCGTGCGCGCTACGACGCCATGCGCTCGGGCAATCCCTTTGCCGGCGCTCCTACGGCTTCGCCCTATGGCGGCGGCTACGCCGGTAGCGCAGGCTATGGCAATCCCTTTGAGGGCGGCTTTCCCTTTGGTGGCGCCTGGGGCCAGCCGCGTCGCGGGCAGGCTGCCTATAATCCCGAGAACGGCGCCAACGTGGTCGTCGATATTAAGCTCGACGCCAAGGAGGCCAAGGGCGGTGCCCGCAAGACCGTTCGCTATACGCGCTTCGATACCTGTGGTCACTGCGGAGGCTCGGGTTCTGTTTCGTCCGAGCATGCACATACCTGTCCGAGCTGCGGCGGTCGCGGCCACATCGACGTCGACCTGTCCTTCCTGTTCGGTGCCGGCACGTTCCAGTCGGTCTGCCCCGAGTGCGGAGGTTCCGGTAAGGTCGTCGCCGACCCCTGTCCCGATTGCGGCGGCAGCGGTCGAACCCGTGTGACCTCCGAGCAGACAATTGAGTTTCCTGCCGGCACGCACGATGGCGACGAGGTCCGCGTTAGCGGCATGGGTCACGCCGGCACCAACGGTGCCTCGGGCGGTGATCTGGTCGGTCGGGCCCATGTTGAGGCCGAGCGCCTGGAAGGCAAGGCCCGTACCGGTTTTTACCTGATGGGCATCGTGGCGCCGTTTTTGGTGCTATCGGCCATCTCGGGCGTGTTCTCGGCCTTTGCCGTGATGTGCTTAATTCCGTTTGCCATGGGCCTGTTCATGGTGCTCTCGGACGGCGTGCTGCACCGCAGCCTGCTGTGGTGGAAGCGCGGCGCGATGCAGTTTGCCAACGGTTTTGCCAACGGATTTATGTTTGCGCTCGTGTCGGTTTGGTTTGCGAGCTGCTCGCAACGTGCCATGCTTTCGCCCTATGCAATGCAATAACATCAAACCCTCTGTTTGCGGCCGGCCCAGCTTGGGTATAGGACGCACTGTGACAATAATGAAAGTCGGAAGGATTCGGTCGTGTCGGAAAATAGGGATTACTACGAGGTGCTTGGCGTCGACAAGGATGCCGACGCGCGGACGATTAAGCGCGCGTTTCTAAAGAAGGCCCGTACCGTACACCCGGACGTTTCGGACGACCCCGAGGCCGAGGCTAAGTTCAAAGAGCTCAACGAGGCATATTCCGTTCTTTCCGATGAGCAGAAGCGTGCTAACTACGACCGTTACGGCACTGCCGACGGCCCCGGTGGCTCCGGCTACGTCGATATCAACGATATCTTTGGTGGCATGGGCATGGACGACTTGTTCTCGTCGTTCTTTGGCGGCGGTGCCGGCGGTGGCGCCCGAAATCGCCGTGAGCGTCGTCGCGGCCGCGATATGGCCATCTCCCTTTCGGTGACCCTTGAGGAGGCGGCACTCGGCTGCAAAAAGACCATCAGCTATGACCGCCTTGCCCCCTGTGAGGATTGCAACGGCTCCGGTAGAGCCGAGGGTGCACAGGAAAAGCAGTGCAGCCGCTGCCACGGCACGGGCTATGTCACGACGGTCCAGCGCTCGTTCCTGGGCCAGGTTCAGTCCTCTTCGCCTTGCCCTGACTGCCACGGCGAGGGCACGGTTATCGACCATCCCTGCGAGACCTGCGACGGTCAGGGCCGCACGCCTTCGCATGAAAAGATCGACATCGATATTCCCGCCGGCGTTTCGACCGGTCGCCAGCTGCGCGTGAGCGGCTTTGGCGAGGCAGGCCTTCGCGGCGAGCCCTCGGGCGACCTGATCGTCAACGTGCGCGTTGCCGACCATGAGCGCTTTAAGCGCAACGGTGATGACCTGTACCTGGTGAGTGATATCTCGATTGCGCAGGCTGCGCTCGGCTGCGAGATTGAGGTCGAGGGCATTATGCCCGACGAAGTCGTCAAGGTGACGGTCCCCGCCGGTACGCAGTACGGCGACACCGTTAGCGTCAACAATTTCGGCATGCCGCGCATCGGCGGTGGCGGCTCACGCGGTCGACTGATCGTGCAGCTGCGCGTGGTCGTCCCCACCAATCTCTCCAACAAGCAGCGCGAGCTGCTTCGCGCTTTTGCCGACGAGATGGGCGATGACGTCGCTTCCGGTAAGAAGTCGGTAACTGATCGCATCAAGAGCGCTCTCGACGACATCCTCGATTAAGGAGCCCGCGTGCTCGCACCTCATATCTCTGTCGTCAACCTCGGCTGCCGCGTCAACCGGGTTGAGTCCGACCGTATCACTGCCGATCTTATGCGCCTGGGGTTTGCGATGGTGGAGCCTCAGGATGCTGAGCTGATTGTCATTAACACCTGTGCCGTTACGGGCGAGGCCGAGGCCAAGACCCGTAAGGCCGTTCGCCATGCGCTGGGCTATCCAAACGAGCCCTATGTGGTCGTGACCGGATGCGTGGTCAATCTGCACCCCGAGGAGCTATTGGAGCTTTCGGACCGCGTGATCGCCGAGCCGTCCAAGATTGATGTTGCCGAACGCGTCTGCGAGGTGTTGGGCGTTGAGTCCGATAATGTTCCCGCCTGCAGCGACGGCGAGGTGGTCGATGCACTCGGTCGCTCGCGTCTGGGCGTGAAGATCCAGGACGGCTGCAACCATCGTTGCACCTATTGTATTGTGTGGAAGGCCCGCGGCCCCGAGCGCTCTGTGCCGGTCGAGTCCGTGCTCGAGCAGGTTCGCGAGGCCCAGGAGGCCGGCGTGCCCGAGGTGGTGCTGACAGGTGTGAACCTGGGCGCCTACGATGGCAAGAGCGCGACTGATGAACACGTCGAGATCGATGAGCTGCTCGAGGCGATTATGGAGCGCACGTCTATTCCGCATGTGCGCATTTCTTCGGTGGAACCCATGGATATCTCCGAGCGCCTGCTGAAGGTCATGGCTCGCTATCCGCAGCGTATCGCCCCGTTTTTGCACCTGCCCGTGCAGTCCGGTTGCACGGCGACCCTGCATCGTATGGGCCGTCCCTATAGCGCTGAGTCCTTCGAGGGCACGGTGCGTATGATTCGCGAGATTTTGCCGCAGGCTTCGCTTTCGTGCGATGTCATCGTCGGTTTTCCCGGCGAGACGGACGAGGATTTTGAGGAGTCGCTGGCGCTGTGCCGCCGCGTGGGCTTCTCGCGTATGCACGTGTTCCGCTACAGCAAGCGTCCCGGTACCCTTGCTGCCGATATGCCCGACCAGGTGCCGCCCGAGGTCATGGCCGAGCGCAGCCGCCGCATGCGAGCCGCGGCGCAGGAGCTCGCCATTGCCGACGCTCGCCGTCGCGTGGGAACCGTCGAGCGTGCCGTGCTCGAATATGGCGACAACCTGACGCTCGGCTCCTTCCATCATGCCCGCCTTGACGATACCCGTGGACTCACGGCCCCGTGCCTGCTCGATGTTGCTATCATCGGAGTCGATGATTCCGGCTTGGTCCATGCACGCAGGGAGGTTCATGGAAGCCTCGAAGATTAGACTTACCGTTCCCGAGGGAATTGACCCCTCTCGTGTGCTGGGCGCTGGTGACGGCGTTCTGCGCACGCTCGAGGGCCTGGTTCGCGCCCACGTGGTTGCCCGTGGTGACAGCATCGCCGTGGGCGGTGACCCGGATGAGGTTGAGCTCGTGGCGCGCTTTTTCGAGCATGCTTTTCGCGAGGCGGCCGCCGGGCGCACACTGTCTGCCGACGATGTCTCTCGCTGCCTGGCCGTCTTGCGCGACGGTGAGCACGAGGCTACGTCGCTTCGCGATGACGTGCTGCTTTCGTATCGCGGCCGTGCCATTCGCCCCAAGACGCTGGGCCAAAAGCGCTATGTGGATGCCATCCGCACGCATACCATCACGTTTGGCCTGGGTCCTGCCGGCACCGGTAAGACCTATCTGGCCATGGCGCTCGCCGTTGCCGCGCTCAAGCGCCACGAGGTGGGCCGGCTGATCTTGACGCGTCCGGTTGTCGAGGCGGGGGAGAACTTGGGCTTTTTGCCCGGCACCCTCGAGGAAAAGATCGATCCCTACATGCGTCCGCTCTACGACGCCCTTTTTGACATGATGGATCGCGAGCGCACCGATGAGCTTATGGAGCGTGGCGTGATCGAGATCGCCCCGCTTGCCTACATGCGCGGCCGCACGCTGAGCGATGCCTTCGTGGTGCTCGACGAGGCGCAAAATACCACGCCTGAGCAGATGAAGATGTTCCTGACGCGCTTGGGCTTTAACTCCAAGTTTGTGATTACCGGCGACCTGAGCCAGCGCGATCTGGTGGGTCGTCGTGGCGGTCTTGCCGACGTTGAGCAGATTTTGGGCCGTGTCGACGATGTCGCATTTTCGCACCTCGAGCGCGCCGACGTGGTGCGCCATGCCTTGGTGGGACGTATCGTCGAGGCATACGACACTTATGATGACGTGCGCGAGCAGCGCCCGCGCGACCGAAAGGAGTCCCGTTGAGTGTATTGATCAGCAACGATGCCGAGCTCGATACGCTGCTCGATGCGCAGGAGGTGGAGCACATCTGCGAGGTCGTGCTTGCCGCCGAGGGCGTTGAGCGTGAAGTCGAGATTTCCCTTTCGTATGTCGACGAGGACGAGATGCACGAGCTCAACCACGAGTGGCGCGGTATCGATCGCACCACCGATGTACTCTCGTTTGAGTGCGATTCGGCCTTTGACGATGACATTCCCGCCGATGAGACGCTCGAGCTCGGCGATATTATCTTGGCCCCGCAGGTTATTGCCCGTCAGGCCCCCGGTTTTGGCAATAGCCCCGCTGACGAGTGCCGTCTGATGCTCGTTCACGGCATGCTGCACCTGCTGGGCTATGACCACATCGAGGACGACGAGGCCGAGGTCATGGAGGCCCGCGAGGACGCCATCCTGCGCGATTTGGCGCTCGAGCGCGGCGAGGACCCCAAGCTAGTCCACGTCGGCCCCATCACCAACCACGCCCACGACTAGGAGCCGTCTATGATTCCCGGATCGAACAAGGACCATCCGTCCTTCTTAAAGTCGTTTTCTTACGCTATGGAGGGCTTCGTCACCGCCGTCAAGACCGAGCGCAACATTAAGGTCATGCTCGTGGCGGGCGTGTGCACCGTCATTGCAGGCTGCATCGTGGGGCTCGACATTGCCGAGTGGGCCACGATTATCATCTGTTGCGGCCTGGTGATCCACGGCGAGCTTTGCAATACCGCCATGGAGGCCATCGTCGACCTGGCGACCCAGGAGCTCCATCCGCTGGCCAAGCGTGCGAAGGACATCGCCGCCGCCTCCGTATACGTTCTTTCCATCACCGCCGCGATTGTGGGCTTGCTGGTATTTGCCCACGCGCTCGGCTTTATTTAGAAAGGGATTCCCATGTCCGACAATATGCAGCCTACCGATGAGATTTTGGACGACGAGTCCCTGGACGCGGTGGATACCGAGGAGCTCGAGGATGTCGAGGAGTTCGACCCGTTTGAGGGTATGAGCGACGAGGAACTCGACGCCCTGTGCGACGAGGACGACAACCTCGCGGGCTTTGGCGACGTGGAGCCCGGTTTCCGCAGCGGCTTTGTGGCCCTGGTCGGTCGTCCCAACGCTGGCAAGTCCACGCTGCTTAATGCCTGCTATGGCAAAAAGGTCGCCATCACCTCGCCGGTGGCCCAGACGACCCGCCGCCGCATGCGCGCCGTCGTTAACCGTCCCGGCTACCAGCTGGTCTTTGTCGATACCCCGGGTATCCACAAGCCCAAGGACGGTCTGGGTTCCGAGCTCAACAAGAGTGCGTTGTTCGAGCTGAACGATGTTGACGTCGTCGCGTTTTTGATTGATGCCACCAAACCTATCGGCAGGGGAGACGCTTGGGTTGCCGAGCGCGTCAGATGCGCCCGTTCCAAGAAGGTTCTGGTGCTCACTAAGGCCGATGAGGCCGACCCCGCACAGGTCATGGAGCAGCTTAAGGCTGCCCACGAGCTCATGGAATATGACGATGAGATCGTGACGTCGTCGGTCAAGAACTTCAACGTCGATGCCTTTATCGAGACCGTTGCGCACTTTTTGCCCGAGGGTCCGCGTTGGTTCCCCGAGGACATGGGTACCGACGCTTCCGATGAGACGCTCGTTGCCGAGTTTGTGCGCGAGAAGGTCTTGCGCCGCACCCGTGATGAGATTCCGCACTCCGTTGGCGTGATCTGCGATGCGCTTGAGCAGACCAAGAAGGTGCTGCGCGTGCACGCCACCATTTACGTCGAGCGCGAGGGCCAAAAGGGCATCATCATCGGCAAGGGCGGCGAGATGATCAAGCATATCGGTATCGACGCCCGTCGCGAGCTTGAGCGCATCTTTGGCACGCAGGTCTTTTTGGAGCTGGACGTGAAGGTCAAGGCCGGCTGGCGTGACGACGAGGCCCAGATTCGCCGCTTTGGCTATAACGCCGAGGACTAAGGACGCGCGGCGCGCATGGCAGGCTCCCGGACATATCGCACGAAAGTGGTCGTGCTCGATAAGACTAAGCTCAAAGAGACCGACCTGATCTTGACGATGCTTGACGAGCGGGGGCGGCAGGTTCGTGCCGTGGCAAAGGGCGCCCGCAAACCCGGCGGACGCCTGGCTGCGCGCTGCGAGCTGTTCTGTACGGTCGATATGCTGCTCGCACATGGACGGTCACTCGACGTGGTTTCCCAGGCCGAGCTTATGGAGGCGCCGCTCGGCGCTGCGCCCGATTACGAGACGACCTGCGCCGCAAGCGCGATCGCCGAGGTTGCGCGCGTGTGCTCGTTCGAGGACGCCGAGGACCCGTTTACCTTTGCCATCACGCAGCGAGCGCTTGCCCTGGTGGGCAGCGGGCTTGACACGGCGCATATGGACCTACTTGTGGCGGCATATGTCTTTAAGCTGCTGTCGCACGTTGGCTATCGACCCGATTTTTCGGCCTGTGTGCTGTGCGGAGACCCCATGCTGTCGTATTTTTCAGCCCAGGCGGGCGGTCTCATGTGCGGGTCGTGCGCGTCGAGCGTTCCAGGTGCCGAACTGGTGTCGACCGGTGAGACCGCATGGCTGCGCGCCCTCATGTCCATGACCTTCGATGCGCTCATGGCCGAGCGAATCGACCCGCATACGGCGGCATTCCTGCTCGGGCTTTCGCATGTTTGGGCTGCGACGCACACCGATCAGCGCCTCCGCGCGATGGAATTCATGTTGGGTCGGTGATGATGCGCAGGCGCGGGCTGCTTGTGGTAACATACCGACCTGTTGGTACCTCGACCTTGGTTGTTCGCTCCACCGGCGGCTTCCCAGTCCGAGGCGAATCGAGTCGCCCGTGGGCGACGCAAAACGAAAGGTGAAACAATGACTGTTTCCAAAGAGCGCAAGGCGGAGCTGACTGCCCAGTTCGGTAACACCCCGGTCGACACCGGCAACCCCAAGGTTCAGGTCGCCATCCTGTCCGAGCGCATCAAGGAGCTGACCGAGCACATGAAGTCCCACCAGAAGGACTTCCACACCCGTCGTGGCCTGCTCATGCTCGTCGGTCGTCGTCGTCGTCTTCTTTCCTACATCAAGAAGAACGACATCGTCGAGTACCGTGAGCTCATCAAGGCTCTGGGCATCCGCGACAACATCCAGTAGGATTTGTACATGCTAAGAGCGTCCTGCGCAGCGGGGCGCTCTTTTTGTGTAAGGGCGCGAACAATCACGCTCTGAAGCGTGGCGGGGGCAGGGGGCCCGCGTCACATGAGAAGCCCGCAGGCAAGGGGCCTGTGGGGTAAAGGAGAACAATGACACTCGTATCCAAGACCTTTGAGCTGTACGGCAAGACCTACACCTTCGAGTCGGGCGAGCTTGCCAAGCAGGCCACCGGCGCCTGCCTGGTCAAGCAGGGCGACACCACGATGCTCGACACCGTGGTCGTCTCCAAGGAGCGCAAGAACTACGACTTCTTCCCGCTGACCGTCGACTTCAACGAGAAGATGTACGCCGCAGGGCGCATCCCGGGTGGCTACCTCAAGCGTGAGGGCCGTCCCAGCGAGAAGGCCACGCTCACCGCGCGCATGATCGACCGTCCGATTCGCCCGAGCTTCCCGGACGGTTTCCGCAACGAGGTGCACATCGTCGCCACCTCGCTTGTCGCCGACCAAGTCAACCCCTTTGACGTCATCAACGTCATGGGTGCTTCCCTGGCCATGACGCTCGGCGGCGTGCCCTTCGAGGGCCCGCTTGCCTGCGTGCGCATCGGCCGCAACGTGGAGACCGGCGAGTTTATCGTCAACCCCACCTACGAGGAGCGCGAGAACTCCGATCTGGACCTGGAGCTGGGCGGATCCGCCGACTTCATCTCGATGGTCGAGGCCGGCGCCGAGGAGATCTCCGAGGACGACATGCTCGCCGCCATGAAGTTTGGCCAGGAGGCCCTTGCCGCTTTCTGCCAGGCTCAGGACGAGTTCGTCGCCGAGTGGGAGCAGGTCAACGGCCCCATCGTCAAGAAGGAGTACCCGCTCGACCAGCCCGTCGAGGAGGTCCAGGAGCGCATCTTCGCCCACTACGACGAGATGGCAGCCGCCCTTCGTGACGCCGACAAGCTCTCCCGTATCGGCAAGGTTGAGGCTCTGAAGGAGTCCATCCGTGCCGAGTTCACCGAGGAGGAGCAGGCCGCTTGGGAGCGCGAGATCCCCGTGGCGCTCAAGAAGCTCGAGAAGAAGGCCATGCGCACCATGGTCGTCGAGACCGGTGAGCGCGTCGACGGTCGTGCCGCCGACGAGATCCGTCCCATCATGGTGAAGGACAACTACCTGCCGCTCGTTCACGGCTCCGGTTTGTTCCAGCGTGGCCAGACCCAGGTGCTCTCGGTTCTTTCGCTCGGCATGCTCAACGAGGGCCAGCGTCTGGATACCATCGAGCCCACCGAGGGCAAGCGCTACATGCACCACTACAACTTCCCGCCTTTCTGCACCGGCGAGACCGGCCGCATGGGCAGCCCCAAGCGCCGCGAGATCGGCCATGGCAATCTGGCCGAGCGCGCTCTGCTTCCGGTGCTTCCCGACGAGAACGAGTTCCCCTACGCCATCCGCGTCGTCTCCGAGGTCATGGAGTCCAACGGCTCCTCTTCGATGGCTTCGACCTGCGGCTCCACGCTCGCCCTTATGGACGGCGGCGTGCCCATTAAGCGCCCGGTCTCCGGTATCGCCATGGGCCTGATCCAGGAGGAGGGCAAGACCGTGGTGCTGTCCGACATCCAGGGTCTCGAGGACTTCCTGGGCGACATGGACTTTAAGGTCACCGGCACCACCGAGGGCATCACCGCCCTGCAGATGGACAACAAGGCCACCGGCCTCACCTTCGACATCCTGGCCCGCGCTCTGCAGCAGGCCAAGGAGGGTCGCGCCTTCATCCTGCAGAAGATGCTCGATGTGATCCCCGAGCCGCGCCACACCACGCGCAGCACCGCTCCGCGCATCGTTTCCATCCAGGTTCCGACCGACAAGATTCGCGACGTCATCGGTTCCGGCGGTAAGGTCATCCGCGGTATCCAGGACGAGACCGGCGCCTCGGTCGACATCCAGGAGGACGGCACCGTCTTTGTCGGCGGCACCGGCGAGTCCGTCGACCAGGCCGTCGAGCGTATCAAGCTCATCATCAAGGTTCCCGAGCCGGGCGAGGAGTACACCGGTCGCGTGGTCTCCATCCAGCCCTTCGGCGCCTTCGTCAACCTGCTGCCCGGTAAGGACGGCCTGCTGCACATCTCCCGCGTCGCCAAGGGCCGCGTGGAGAAGGTCGAGGACGTCCTCAATGTGGGCGACGAGGTCAAGGTCGTCGTCATCGAAGTCGATGACCGCGGCAAGATTTCGCTCGATCGTCTGGATAAGCCCGAGGCCCCGGCTCGCGCCGAGGGTGCCTCAGAGGGCGACGGCGAGCACTTCCAGCGCCGTGAGCGTCCGCGTCGCGAGCGCTCCGAGCGCAGCGACCGTCCGCGCCGTCCCGGCGACAACGGAGGCCGCAAGCCCCGCCGTCACCACGACGCCGAGTAACAGCTACACATAAGCAGCTCAACAAGGGCGACTCCGGACTGGGGTCGCCCTTTTGCTATTCCCGGCGGGGTCCGCGGATAAAGTTTCCTGCTCTACAGTCCTG
>JAUUSS010000154.1 GCA_030841765.1 Collinsella aerofaciens
CGAGCGCTTTACGCTCAAGCAGCTGCCCGAGCTGCTCAAGAACCCGTTCCTCATCGCGCTCTATGCGGTCACGGTGTTCATGGCGACCGGCTATTACGCGGGCTATAGCTATATTGAGCCCTTCCTGGCTCAGGTCGCGCATGTCGATGCGAGCGCCATCACCATGACGCTGACGGCGTTCGGCTGTTCCGGCCTGCTGGGAAGCTGGCTGTTCGGCCGCCTGTTCGACGGGCATCGCTTCCCGTTCCTCGCGCTTACGCTCTCCGGCGTGCCGGTCGCCTTGCTGCTCATGGGGCCGGCTGCAGCGTCGCTCGCTGCGGTCCTCGCCATCTGTGCACTGTGGGGCTGCTGCGCCACGGCCTTCAACGTGGCGTTCCAGGCCGAGCTCATCAAGTACACGCCGGCGGATTCGTCGGCTGTTGCCATGTCGATCTTCTCGGGCCTGTTTAACCTCGGTATCGGCACCGGCACCGCGATCGGCGGCGCCGTCGTCTCGGGCCCCGGCATCGCCTGGATTGGCTACGCGGGCGGCGCGATCGCCGTCGTGGGCGTCATTCTCGCCATCACGGTGATGTTCCCAGCCATCCGTCGCGCCAAGGCCGTCGCCTAACCACACCCCCTCATCAGTTGCGGTGAAATACGGACTGTTTAGCCCAATAAACCTGGCAAACAGTCCGTATTTCACCGCAACTTATTTTGGGGGATAGGACGTGCGGCGGGCATACAATGGATGTCGTTGTGTGAGGGTCGACCGGGAGGTTGCTATGTGGGCATACGAGACGACGTTCTATCAGATCTATCCGCTGGGCTTTTGCGGTGCCCCGCGCGAAAACGCCGCGCCCGTTGCCGAGGATGAGCTCGCCCAAGCCGCCGCAGCAGCCAATCCCGATGCCCCCATCATGAAGATCGCCCAATGGGCCGACTACCTGCAGGAACTTGGCGTTGGCGCTGTGCTTATTAACCCGCCGCTCGAGTCCGACAGCCATGGCTACGACACGCGTAGCCTGCGTCATATCGACCGTCGCCTGGGTGGGGACGCCGACTTTGCCGCCGTGTGCGAGACGCTGCACGCTCATGGCATCCGCGTGGTGCTCGATGCCGTCTTCAACCATGTCGGTCGTGGCTTTTGGGCCTTCCGCGATGTGCGGGAGCGCAAGTGGGACTCGCCGTACAAGGATTGGTTCCACATCAGCTTTGACGGTGACTCGTGCTACGGCGATGGCTTTTGGTACGAGGGCTGGGAGGGTCATTTTGAGCTCGTAAAGCTCAACTTGCAAAATCCTGCCGTAGTCGATTACCTGCTCGAGTCCGTGCGCCGCTGGGCAGAGGTCTTTGGCGTCGACGGCTTGCGTCTGGACGTCGCCTACATGCTCGACCGCGACTTCATGCGCCGTCTGCACACTTTTGCCCGCGAGCTCAAGCCCGACTTCGCGTTGATCGGCGAGACGCTTCACGGTGACTACAACCAGATCGTCAACGACGAGATGCTCGACTCCTGCACCAACTACGAGTGCTACAAGGGCCTGTACTCCAGCTTTAATTCGGTCAACATGTTCGAGATCGCCCACTCGCTGCATCGCCAGTTTGGCGGCGATCCGTGGTGCATCTACCGCGGCAAGCACCTGCTGTCGTTTGTCGACAACCACGACGTACCGCGCCTGGCGAGCATCCTCACCGACAAGTCCTGCCTGCGTCCCGCCTATGGCATGCTCTTTGGTATGCCGGGTATTCCGTGCGTCTACTACGGCAGCGAGTGGGGGATTGCCGGCGAAAAGGGCGGTCCCGATGGCGATTGGGCGTTGCGTCCTGCGCTTGACGAGCCGGCGCCCAATGAGCTGACGGCATTCATCACGCAGCTGACGCACCTGCGCTCGGCAAACGACGCGGCGGCCCGTGCCCTCAACTACGGCGCCTATCGCAACGTGGTAATCCAGAACAAACAGCTGCTGTTCGAGCGCGCCTGCGACGACGCGACGGTGCTCGTGGCGGTGAATGCCGTGGACGAGCCCTATACCTTTGGGGCCGGCGAACTCAACGGCTCCTTCGTGGACCTGCTTGCCGGCGATGCGCCCACGGTCGAGCTGTCGGGCTCCCTTGAGCTCGCGCCCTACGAGGTGCGCTATCTGCTGAGGGCCTAACTCATGGCTGCGCCGGATGAGGGATATCAACATATTGAGCACGGGTTTGAGCCCGTGTTCGACGAGCGCTCGCGCATTTTGGTGCTGGGCTCGTTCCCCTCGGTGCTCTCGCGCCTCAACGCCTTCTATTACGGCAACCCACAGAACCGGTTTTGGCGTGTGATGGCGGCGTGTCTCGGCGTGCCCGTGCCGCCCAACGAGGGGGAGCCGTTGGCGGATGGTGGGCCCGCGACGCTTGACGCCTCGATTGTCGCCAAGCGAGCTATGCTGCTGAACGGCGGCGTGGCCCTGTGGGACGTGATTGAGAGTTGCGACATCAAGGGCTCGAGCGACGCCAGCATTCGCAATGTCGTGCCGGCGCGTATCGAGCGCATTACCGATGCGGCTCCTATCGAGGTCGTTGTTTGCAACGGCGGCACGGCCGGGCGGCTCTACAAGCGCTACCTGCAAGAGCGCACGGGGCTGCCGGCTATCGTCTTGCCGTCGACAAGTCCCGCCAACGCGGCATGGCGCCTGGAGCGGCTTGTCGAGCGCTGGCGCGATGCCGTTGACTGGGCAGCTTCTTAAGTTTAGATGTATGAGCGGCTGCTGAGATATTTCATAGCGACACGCCAAATCGGTGCGGGCAGCGCAGGTTCGGCATAAACCATGCCATCGGTGTCGACGTCCTCGGCATTGCCGCCGCCAAGTCGCTGCGCATGCTTCACCGAGCACCCCATGCGTACAGCACCTACGAGCTTGTCCATAGCTTCAGAAAACGGTCGGCGCAAGAGGCCCATGCGCGGGGATCGGCGAAGCACTGCGATGCCGGCGCCGGTGCAGACGGTGATGCCGCCACACCACGACAGCCCTCGATGCTCACATGCTTCACGCAGGCGGCCAACTACAACGTGCGCCTTTTCAGCGCTTCCGTAGGCAGCTTGAACAGCGACATAGACGCGCGTTTCCGCACCCCCAAGGCAATCAAGCGTCTGTTCAACGACGGTCATCGCCTCGCCATCGAGCGCATCTTCAACTGCGAATACGATGCCGTCCGCAACGCTGCTGGCGTCATCCGTCCCCAGATCGACCGGGCGGGGGAGCGCGGTGCCGGAAAGCCGGGCATACGCCGCGATGGCATCCTGAAGGTCCCAAAGCAAAAACTCAAGATCAGCGCTGTCGGGAATACTGATATACGCAATGTTCTGCAGCGTTTTGGGCTCATTGCCACGCGCGGTCGTCTCCATGCCGCCTCCTTTCCGGTTCATTTCCGTTTAGGTTACACCGTCTGCCAGCCGGACGGCGCGCTATCCTAGTGCAACCCTTA
>JAUUSS010000155.1 GCA_030841765.1 Collinsella aerofaciens
ATCATGCAGTGCATGTTGGAGGGCAACTTCGACATCTACTCGCAGCCGGTGAACCGCATAGCCTACTCGGTGATGGGGGTCAACATCCCGCTCACCATCGAGAACTCCGTCATAATCTGGAACTCGAATCTTCGCGTGCCTACCTGGTTCGCGCTCAACATGTACGCCAAGAAGCTGTGGGCGATAGACCGGGCGATAGACGTTAACGTCCACCAGCAGAAGACCCCTCGCGTCGTGAAATGCTCGCAGAAGCAGCGCCTGAGCTTCGAGAACATGATGGCGCAGGTGGACGAGTACAAACCCCTTATCATGACGGACAAGGACTTCGATCTCGAATCCATCGACATCCTCGACAACTCGTCTCCGTACGTCGCCGAACAGCTCTACGAACTCAAAGATAAGTACTGGAAGGAGGCGCTCGGATTCTTAGGGATAGCCAGCTCCGAGTCCAAATCGGAGCGCGTGATCGTGGACGAGATGCTCGCCAGCCTCGGCGGCACGGAGGCGCAGCGCCTTTGCCGCCTCGAATCACGGCAGTTCGCGTGCAAGCAGATAAACGAGATCTTCGGGCTCGACGTTGACGTGCATTTCAGGGTTTCGGAGAAACGCCAAGAGGAGCAGTGGGCTATCGCCGACGGCGAGTTCGACGAATCCAAGTACGCCGAGGAGAACGGGATCGAGGCGAGCGGAGAATGAGCAAGCATACGGTGCAGCTTCGATGGATTTTGGAGCAGGCTTTGAAAGACAAAGGGCTGGACATGAGCGAGGCCAATTGGGGCAGCGCCTACGACAAGCTGGGACTGGCAGACTACCCTGTTTTTGACGAGGCATACCGAGAAACGTTGAATAACAAGATCGTGCGCCACTATTTCATGTACGAGATAGGCGCGGAAACAGCCGGTTTGTTCCGATTGTTCATGCGCGATGCGATGTTCCTCATCATGCCGTACTATAATCAGCTGTACCTGTCGGAGATAACTGCGAAGGGCATCCAGCCGCTCATCGATCATGCTAGGACGATAACCGAGAAGGCATCGGGCACTGCGTCCAACACGGCGAACACCAACGCCACGTCCGCGAGCAACGCGCAGGACATTTTCAGCGACACTCCCATGTCCGCGCTCAATTTCGACAATATCAAGGCGGGCAACTACGCGTCAACCGCCGACTTCGCCGATGCGTCCACAACGGATACCGGAAAGTCGGATTCTAGCGGGACGTACGCGAACGACCTCGCGCGCACCGAAACCGGTCACGACAAGCCGGAATCGGAATTGCTGTTGCTATGGCGCGAAACGTTCGTTAATATAGACCGTGAAATAGTGGAGCACGACGCGGTGCGCGAGTGCTTCATGATGATCTGGTAAAGGAGAACAGCATGGATGAAAGAGCAGTGCCGACGAAACCGGCACCGACGTTCCCGGCTTTGAGTTTCCCCGACACGCAAGCCCCGTTCCGCTACTGGGTGCAGATGGCTCTGCCCGCCGTGTACGGCGACGAGCTGAGCTATTACGAGCTTCTATCGAAGGTCGTGAAGGTTCTGAACGACGCGCTGGCGAACATGAATCTGTTGAACGAGGACGTTAAGGAGCTTGCCGAGTTCACGAGCCGATTGAGCCAGTGGACGCAGGATTATTTCAAGAACCTGGACATCCAGCAGGAAGTGAACGAGAAACTCGATCAGATGGCCGCGAGCGGGCAGCTTCAAGACACGCTCGAAAAACTATTCATGAACACGTATTCGGTCGTCAACGTGATCAAGTACGGAGCCGACAGGACGGGCGCGACCGACTCGACCCCCGCCGTGCAGAAGGCGATTGCGGCCGCTTCGCCCGGGCAGACCGTGTACTTCCCCAACGGCTCGTACAAGCTCGGCCAAGTTAACCTGCGCGGCGGCCTGGTTTACGACTTCGACGGAAGCAGCCTCCTGTTCACCGCCGATTACGGTCTGGTAGCCGAAGGCAACCCCGTAAGCGCGTGTGTTTGTGCGCTGACGAAGAGCATAGCCGCTGGGGACGCGCAGCTTGCGTGCACGTACCGGGGAAGCATCCCCGTGGGGACGCTGGTCGTGATCGAGAACCCAAGCCAGCAGTTCCAGCACGACCGCGCGCATTACAAGACGGGTTATACGTGCATTATTGGAAAGAACAATCAAATGGTGCCGTCATGCCCTATCAATATCGATATGCAAGGCGCTTCTGTAATGCTGTACAAGCCAGCTAAGGTGACCATACGCAATATTTCTGATTTCGAGTTCGAGGACGAAAGCGTGTACTATCAGCACGGCATAGTCATGCAGAACACGTCAGATTGCGTAGTTGATAACGTGTACACCGAAATGCAAAACTACGAGGGTATCCTCATGGAAAACTGCTATGGGTGCGCAGTAAAGCGTTTTTCATACAATGACACGAAGCAGCATACAGCGCAACAACCGGAAGCGCATTATCCTGTTTCTACCAAAAACTCTACGTTCTGCGGTATCGAGGATTGCACGATTTATTCTATGTGGCATGCGTTCAGTACAGGAGGCGATTATCTAAACTACCGGTGCTATGCTAAGAACTCCACATTGTTCGCTTCAAGCCAATTCGGATTCTTGGATCATAACGTGGCTATCGGTTCGCTGCTTGAAAATTGCATCTTGTCTGGCGCTACGATAGCCGCAGGCGGCACGATTAGAGACTGCATCGTTGGAACTACCGGACGGCATGGGGCGTTCACTGCGAAGAACGGCGGCGTTTTTTTGTATGGCGGAGAATTGCCTGATCAAAGCTATACAATCGAAAACACGATATTTGATTATGCAGAAACGCCGTCAAATAACAACTTCGGCATCGCAGGATCGTTCGAGGTAACGGACGGAGACGCTACGAGATGTCGCATAGACAACGTTTCGATCACGAACTGCAAGACAGCGGGAGGTTTCCCTATCCTTCTTTCTTTGTATCGATCCACAGGAGTACCTGTTGAGATCGGAACGGTATCCGTTGTCAATTCCAATGTGAGAACCATTGGAGCAAAATCGACACCTGCTAATTCTTCGCTTGGAGCGTTGATATACTCTAACTGCACATTGGATTTGTCAAACGCGCTGAGTGCATCTTATTGGGCGGTCAACCTTGACGTGTTTCCCAATGTCGGATCGGTGATGATGTCTAATTGCAGGGTCATAGGGAACACCGTATCGACAGTGCTGGTATCCCTTTCGCGTAGCGGAAGGCTCATAATGAATTCTTGCGTGATAGACAATTTCACGCAAATGGGATTAAGGACTTTAACGGCCTACCTTAACAACGTGATAGCAACCGGAGACGGTTGGCTTATCAATCCCCAGATAGTCGAATACCTTATGATGAACGGCGTTAACGCTAAACTGGACTATGCTAATATGAGCGGATGCACCATCGGAACTGTAAATGATG
>JAUUSS010000020.1 GCA_030841765.1 Collinsella aerofaciens
CCCCGGTCCCTTGCTAACGAGGCGCAGATCGGTTCCACTGTCCTAGTTCATTTTGGCAACCGTGCGGCCGCGGGCTATATCGTCGACATTGCGCCTGAGCTGGGCGACCTACGGGGCAACAACGCCATCTGCCCTTCGCGCATTAAGCCCGTCGAAGCTATCCTCAGCAAGCCGCTCTTTACCGCCGAGGCTGCCCGTATCGCGTGCTGGATGAGCCGCGAGTATGTCGCGACACTTTCCGAGTGCCTGCGCCTGTTCTTGCCACCGGGTGGAAGCCCGCGTGTGGTCAAGGGCGACGATGGCGTGTGGACGGTTGAACGTCCCGCCGTCAAGCCTATCCAAAACCGCTGGGTCATGCTCACGCCCGAGGGATTTGACTATACGCCGCCCAAGACCGCCGTTCGCCAGCGTCAGCTCATCGAGGCGCTCCAGTGCGGACCGGTCACGACGCGCGACCTCAACCTTCTCTATAACAGCATGTCGGCGACCATCAAGGCGCTCGAAAAACGCGGCGTCGTGGTGGTGGAGGAGCGCCGCGCCTGGCGTGGCTGCAGTGAGCAGACCACGCTGTCCTCGGCAAGCGGCAAGGCGCCGGTCGCACTTACCAACGGCCAGCAGCAGGCGCTCGCGCAGATTGAGCGCGCTCGCCTGGATGCGCACGGCGACGTGGTGCTCGTGGACGGTGTTACGGGCTCCGGCAAAACTGAGGTCTACCTCTCAGCTATCGAGCGCGTGCTGGCCGCCGGCCGTTCGGCCTGCGTGCTCGTGCCCGAGATCTCGCTGACGGCCCAGACCGTCGGCCGTTTCCGCTCGCGCTTTGGCGAGACGGTCGCCGTGTTCCATTCGCGCCTTTCGGCCGGCGAGCGCCTGGACCAGTGGGATATGGTCGCCAGTGGTGCGGCCCGCGTGGTCGTCGGCGCCCGCTCGGCGCTCTTTTGCCCGCTCAGCGACTTGGGTCTCATCATTATCGACGAGGAGCACGAGACCAGCTACAAGCAGGGCTCCAGTCCGCGCTACCACGCGCGCGAGGTAGCGGCCGAGATGGCGCGCCGCTACCGCTGCCCGCTCGTGTTGGGCTCTGCCACGCCTTCTGCCGAGGCCCTCGATCGTTGCCGCCGTGGCACGTATAACGGTGCCACATGGACGCGCGTTGAGATGCCCGAGCGCCCGGGACACGCCGTGTTGCCTACGGTTCGCATTGCCGACCTGCGCCGCGAGTTCGCGCACGGTAGCCGCTCCATGTTCTCTAAACCTCTGATGGAAGGCCTGGAGCGTGTGGTCGAGCGCCGCGAAAAGGCCGTGTTGCTGCACAACCGGCGTGGCTTTGCGCCCTTCCTGATGTGCCGCGAGTGCGGATGTGTCCCCACGTGCAACCACTGCTCCACCGCGCTCACGTACCACGAGCGCACGCACACGCTGCAGTGTCACACCTGCGGTTCGTCCTGGCGCGTGCAGCCGTATCCCGCGCCCACGAGCCGTTGCCCCAAATGTGGCAGTCGCTACCTGGCAAAAATGGGTATGGGCACTCAGCAGATCGAGGACGCACTGCACCAGATGCTTCCCGAGGACGTCGCCATTATTCGCATGGATGCCGATTCCACGCGCGGCAAGGATGCGCACAAAAAGCTGCTCGAGCAGTTCGATGCCGCCGATTGTGCGGTGCTGCTGGGCACCCAGATGATCGCCAAGGGCCTCGACTTTCCCGAGGTCACGCTCGTGGGCGTGGTCAATGCCGACTTTGCCCTCAAGCTGCCGGACTTCCGCGCAGGGGAGCGCGCCTACGATCTGCTGGAGCAAGTCGCCGGCCGTGCCGGTCGTGGTGATCGCCCCGGCGAGGTCATCATCCAGACCTACCTGCCCGATGATCCGGTCATTCGCGCCGTCGCTGAGCACGACCGTTCGATCTTTACCGACTACGACCTGGACCAGCGCCGCGACGCGCTGTACCCGCCGTTTGTTCGCTTGGTCAACATCTTGGTGTGGTCGGCGAACCGAGACGACGCGCAGGACTACATCGGGCGCATTGCAAAGCTTCTTAAGCGCCGCTGGCATGCCGCCGCGCCCGACTTTTTGCGGGCGTGCAGCGCGGTGCCGCAGGTGCTGGGCCCGGCTTCGTGTGTAATCGAGAGAGCCAAGGACCGTTACCGCTTCCATCTGCTTGTGAAGTCGCCCGTGGGGTACCATGTCTCTTATGATATTGACGCCTGCCTCAAAGAGGTGGGCTCCGTGCGTGGCGTGAGCGTGAGCGTTGACGTCGACGCCTATGATTTGATGTAACAACCCGAAAGGATGGCCATGGAAGCCAACGGAATCGTACTGTCGCCCGACCCTCGTCTGCGCCAGGAGTGCGCCGTCATCGAGGAGATCACCCCGGCGATCGAGGCGCTTGCCGAGAAGATGAAGAAGATGATGTTCGAGAACGGCGGTTGCGGCCTGGCTGCCCCGCAGATCGGCGAGCTCATTCAGCTTGTCACCATCGACTGCGACTACAGCGACAAGAACGACTATGACCCCTACGTGCTCATCAACCCTGTCATTGTTGAGCAGAGCGACCATCTGGTGCCGTTTAGCGAGGGCTGCCTGTCTATCCCCGGCATTAGCTGCGAGATCGAGCGTCCCGACCATGTTGTCGTCGAGGCGTATGACCTGGACGCTAACCTGATTCGCTACGAGGCCACGGGCGATCTGTTCTGCGTGTGCCTGCAGCACGAGATCGATCACCTGCACGGCAATACCATGTTCGAGCGACTGAAGCCCATGCAGAGGCTCAAGGCCGTCAAGGAGTACCAGGACGCCCTGGCCCGCGGCGCTCGACCGGGCGAGACAGAGTAGGTCCCAACGTCCCCGGTGCTGAGCGCCCACATATCATCCCGTGCTCAAACATTCTCGCTGCGCTGCGAAACTGCGCGCGGGACGATATGTGGGCGCTCAGCACCGGGGACTGCGTTGTTCTGGCTTGCTTCGCCCGGGTGCCGTTGGGCCAGGGAGGGGCGTCTTCGCTGATAATTGCTTTGTTGGAAGAGCTGCTTTTATGCGGCTCTTTCTTTGTTTTTGGGTATATTTGTTTCTGTTGAATTGTTATTGCGGCTGGGTGCGCTTGCGACCTGGAACGCTTTTTTGTAGCCGTCTCGGCTCGTTATTGAGAGGAGACTATCTTTTATGCGTATTGTGTTTATGGGTACGCCTGATTTTGCTGTGCCTTCGCTGACTTCGCTTGTTGAGGCTGACAACGAGATTACACTTGTTGTTACTCGTCCCGATGCTGTTCGTGGGCGTGGTAAAAAGTTGGAGCCGTCTCCTGTTAAGGCTAAGGCGCTTGAGCTGGGGTTGCCGGTCGTTGAGGCCAATCGTATGACGCCTGAGGTTGTTGAGGCGCTCCAAGCTGCGGATGCCGATATTTTCTGTGTGGCTGCTTATGGTTGCATTTTGCCCGATGACGTGCTGCATATGGCGCCGCTTGGCATTGTGAATGTTCATGCTTCGCTGCTGCCGCGTTGGCGAGGCGCTGCTCCCATTCAGCGTGCCATTCTTGCTGGTGATGAGGTCGCTGGTGTTTCCATTATGCGTATTGGACATGGCGTTGATACCGGTGCTTATTGTGCCCAGGCGTCTACGTCGGTTGCCGGTAAGCATGCCGAGGCGCTGACCATGGAGCTTGGTGAGCTCGGCGGCAAACTGCTTGCCGATACGCTTCCTTCTCTTGCCGATGGTACCGCCGAGTGGACTGAACAGGATGAGGCGCTTGTGACCCATGCTGCCAAGATTTCCAAGCTGGAGATGCGTCTGGATCCGCAGATGGCTGCGCTCGATTGCGTGCGGCATGTGCTCGCTTCGTCCGATACCGCGCCTGCTCGATGCGTGATTGCCGGCAAGACCGTGCGCGTGCTCGATGCTGCGCCGGCCGATGTGTCGCTTGGCGTGGGCGCTGTTGCCGTCAAGAGCAAGCGTGTTTACCTTGGTCTTTCCGATGGCACGGTTGAGTTGCTCGAGGTTAAGCCCGATGGCAAGCGTGCCATGGCCGCTTCTGCTTGGGCTGCTGGGCTGCAAGGCGCCGATCTTATCTGGGGTGTTTTATCATGAGCAAGCTGTCTCCCGCGCGCAAGCTTGCGCTCGATGTGCTGATGGAGGCCGACCGTCGCGGCATGTATGCGCGTGACGTGCTGTCCTCTCGCGCATCTGCCAAGGCAATTGACCAGCGCGATTCCGCTTTTGCCGCTCGCTTGGCGCTGGGTGTTGCCGCCACGCAGGGTATTTTGGACGAGCTGTTCGATCGGTTTCTTGATAAGCCTAAAAAGGTTGCGCCGCGTGTTCGCATGGCGCTTCGTATCTCGGCCTTCGAGATGCTCTACCTTCATACCCCTGGCCGCGTTGCCGTAAGTCAGGGTGTTGAGCTGGTGCGCAGCGGAGCTAAGTCTGCCGCCGGTTTGGCCAATGCCGTGCTGCATAAGGTCGCGGACAACGTTGAGGACTTTGCTACTGCGTCCGATGTGGATGAGTCTGAGCGACGCTTGGTTCGTCTGTCGCGCCTGATGGGTCTACCGCGTTGGCTGTGTGCTCGCATTATGGCATCGTTCGACACGCCTGAGGGTGCGCTTAACTTTGCCGGCAATCTGGCCCCCGCGCCGCTGGCCCTGCATGAGAACGCCTTTGCCACCAAGCCCGATCCTTATATCTCGCAGCTCGTCGCGCCTGTCTTCCCGGGCTGCCATGCCCCGGTTGATGCCCAGGTTACCGTTGCTTCCGGTGTGTTTGAGCGTGCTGCCGCGGTGGCATCCGATCTCAACGCGCAGCTTATCGCCACGGCTGCCACGCGCCCTGGTAGCTGCCTTGAGATTGGTGCCGGTCGTGGCACCAAGACCTATGTGATGATGTGCCAGGCCAAGCGTGCCGGCTACGACCGCCAGCACACTGCTCTCGATTTGCACGACCGCAAGTGTGACCTGAATCTCGCGCGCCTTCACAAGGCGGGTATTCAGGGCGTTCGTACGGTTTCGGGTGATGCCTGCGAGCTTGATGAGGTGCTCACATCGTTTGATGCCATGCGCGGTGAGCGGGTCAAGTTCGATACCGTGTTTATCGATGCGCCGTGCTCGGGCACCGGAACCATGCGTCGTCATCCCGAGATCCCGTGGCGTCTGACCGAAAAGGATGTGACGGTTGAGCTGCCCAAACTGCAGCTGTCGATGCTCAAGGAGGCTGCTGCGCGCGTGGCTGCCGGCGGCGAGCTCATCTATGCGACGTGCTCGGTCTTCGACGAGGAGAACACGCAGGTGGTGGATGCTTTCCTTGCTTCTCCTGAGGGCGCCGGCTTTAGCGTGGCACCGCTTTCCGAGGCACAGATTCTGCAACTCCCTGAGTTCGATCAGGCCAAGAAGCTCGTATCCGTACGCCAAAACGATCGAGGCCTCTTCCAAAGCGTCCCCGTAAACGCCGACTCCTACGACGGCCACTTCTGCGCCAGGCTGGTCCGCAACTAACTACTAAGTTGCGGTGAAATAGGGATTGAAAAGCCGCTTCTGCCCGCCAAACAGTCCTTATTTCACCGCAACTCACAAGGAAACCTGGGTAGCTTGATTAGCTACCCATAGAGCAAAGAAACAGCCCCGCGATCAACGCCGATCGCGGGGCTGTTTGGTTTCTAGTGGCTGTGCGGGCAGTTGGCGCAGCAGCCGCTTGTGGCGCTGGTGCTGGAGCCGCCGCTTCGTTGATCGGTGTTGTAGAAACCGCTGCCCTCAAATTTAATGCCGCTGGCCGAGAACGTCTTGGCCGCCGGGGCACCGCAGCTGGGGCACACGACCTCGGGAGTCTCGGACATGGGATGCTCAACCTCAAACACGTTGCCGCAGCTCGAGCACTTGTAATCGTAGCGCGCCATAATACTTCCTTTTCAGCACAAAGCGGGCAGATTACTCTGCCCGCATAAATTCAAACGTCTGTAACTGTACCCTATATCGGGGGTTTTATCACGCTTCACCCCAGAATCTATGGTTGTTGCGCAGGAGCTGTGCGGTTTTGTTCTCGGCGGCTGCAATGTCCGCCTCGTCAGCCTGCCAGGTCCAGTTGCCCGTGGCCACGCCCGGAACGTTCATGCGCGCGTCGTCGCCAAGCCCCAGGACATCCTGCAGTGGCATCATCACCAGGGGAGCGTCGCTTGCCAGCGCGTCGCTCATCAGCTTGGCCGCCACCTCAACACCGCTCGGTTCATCGCCGCCCGCAAAGGTACGGGTGCACCAACCGGCCAGCGTCGACGTATCGTGCGTCGAGGTGTACAGAATCTTGCCGGGCGTGGGATGCACACCGCAACGAACGTCGTAGTCGCTAAACTCCAGCACGTCCATGCCGGGGAAACCGCAGGTCGATGCCATGGCACGAACACCGGGCGTCAGATAGCCCAAGTCCTCAGCGATAAAGTTGAGCGGACCCAGTTCGTCATAGGCGGTCTGGAACAGGTCCTTGCCCGGGCCCGCCAGCCAGCGGCCGTCGGCGCATGCCTTGCCCGCGGGAATGCTGTAATAGCTGTGGAATCCCAGGAAGTGATCCAGACGCACGCGGTCGTAGAGCGAGAACGCGCGGCGCAGGCGATCCATCCACCAACTATAGCCGTTCTGCTTCATGTGGTCCCAGCGGAACGTCGGGTTGCCCCACATCTGGCCCTCGGGCGCAAAGTTGTCGGGCGGCGCGCCGGAAATCTCAATCGCCTTGCCGGTATCGGACAGCCAGAAGTTCTCGGGTTCGCTCCACGCGTCTGCCGAATCGTCGGACACGTACATAGGAATATCGCCGATGACCTCGATGCCCTTCTTGTGCGCATAGTTCATGAGCTCACACCAAGCGAGGTCAAAGCGGTACTGCATGTACGCCTGAAGCTCGGCCTCGTTGTGGAAGCGCTTGTCGTCGATTAGATGCTCGTTGTAGCGAGCGACATCTGCCGGCCAATTGTGGCGAGACTCGCCCTCAAAGTACTTTTTGACGGCCATGTAGACGCAGTACTTCTCGAGCCAATCGGCATTGCGATGTTTAAACGCTGTGTACAGCGGATCGGCATCCTCGCCTCCGCGGGCCTTCCAGGTCTCAAAGTCGGCTGCCAGCTCCTCGTGGCTTTCGGGCAGCAGGTCGATATTGCCTGCAAAGGCCGAAGGACCGGCGTAAGGGGAGCGGAAGAAGTCCGTGGGGTTGACGGGGAGAACCTGCCAGTAGCGCATGCCCATGGCGGCCAGATGGTCGATAAAACGACGCGTGGGCGCGCCGATCGTACCGGGCTCGCCGTCGTCGGTCGGCACTGATGTGATATGGCATACAACACCCGCACCGTGATCGAGCGGCTCCTGCAGGCGCTGCTCGGCGTGGTGATAGATGATCGACGAACCGAGCGGGTACAGGTCGAGCGTGACCGTGCCGTTGTGGATCTCGCACTCATGACCGCTGATCACGTCACTTGCACATTCGTCGAGCGCCGGAATCGTCACACGATGCGAGTTGCGCAGGCTGCGGTTGATGATGACGGTCGCGGACTCGCTGTCTTTACCGGTACGGTTGTAGGCCAGCACCTCGTCATTGAGCGCAAAGGCCTTGATTTCACCGTCGATCATAAACGGCAGCGCGCGGCGCACAGCAGATGCGTTCTTGACGATTGCGAACGTATCGAAGTCGTGCAGGTCTTCCTTGGTCGGCAAGGTGCGGCGATTACCCGGATCGGTGAGTCCCTCCAAGCCGTACTCGTCACCGTAATAGATTGAGGGAACGCCCGGGAACGTCATCTGCATGAGCGTCGCCAGCCAAAAGCGGCTCTTGGCCAGGCCCATGGAGTTCTCGTCCAGGCGCCATTTGCTGCGCTCACTCTCGGGCAGCTGCGACTCGTCGGGGCCACCGCCGAGCACCGAGATAATGCGCGGGCGGTCGTGGCTCGACAGCAGATTGAGCGCGCAGGATAATGCCTCGCGCGGGTAGTTCTCGCGCAGGGTCTCGATATCCTCGGCTGCTTGGTAGGCGTTTTTGTAGCCCATCAAAAAGCCGATGACCATGTCGCGGAAGGGGTAATCCATGGCCGAGTCGAGCTCGGAGCCTTGTAGATAGCGACGCAGATGGCCGTAGCTGATCTTGTTGGAGGCATCTTCCCAGACCTCGCCGAGCAGCAGCGCGTCGGGCTTCTCGGCGAGCACGGCCTTTTTGATCTCGGTCAGGAAGTCATCGGAAAGCTCGTCGGCCACATCGAGGCGCCAGCCATGGGCACCGGCGCGCAGCCATTTGCGGATGATACCGTCCTTGCCCAGAATCCGCTCGCGTACCAGTTCGGAGCTCTCATTGATGGCGGGCATATTGCCCACGCCCCACCAGCAGTCGTACGAGCCGTCCTCGTGGAAATAAAACGCATCACGCCACGGAGAGTCCTCGCTCTGCCACGCGCCGACACCGGGATAGTTGCCGTAGCGGTTAAAGTAGATCGAATCGTCGCCCGTGTGGTTGAACACACCGTCCAGAATGATGGAAATGCCCAGCTTCTCGGCCGCCTCGCACAGCTCAGTAAAGTCCTGCTCGGTGCCCAGAATCGGATCGATCTTGGTGTAATCGGCGGTGTCGTAGCGGTGGTTGCTCGCGGCTTCAAAAATGGGGTTGAGGTAGATGGCTGTAAAGCCCAGTTCGGCGATGCGAGGCAGGTCATTCTGGATACCCTTGAGCGAGCCGCCGTAAAAATCCCAGGTCTTGATGGAGCCGTCTTCGGCACGCTCGTACTCGGGCGGTTCGTTCCAGTCCTCGACCATGCGGCGCTGGATTCCGTTGCGCGGTTTTTCAACTTCGGCCAGCGTTCGCTCGCGCCAGTTTTCGTCACGGGCATAGCGGTCGGGGAAGATCTGGTAGACCATGCCCCGCTCGTACCAGGTGGGACGGTTCTCGCGATGCTTGTAGACGGTAATCTGGAACGACGGGACCTCGGCGTAATCGTAGGTCACACCCTCGCCACCGGTGCGACCCTGCGGTGCACCCAAGCGGACCTCGGGCTGGCCCTCGATGTTGCAGATAAAGCTGTACCAAATAAGACAGGGCTCGGTGCACTCAAGCTCTACGGTAAATATGCCGTCGCCCTCGTGCGTCATGGGATACAGAGACTCACCGATTTCATCGACCCAGGTACGCAGGGTAAGCGTTGCCTGGTTGGCGTCGGCATCCTCCAAAATCACCGATAGCGAAACGGAAGTTCCAGTGGTCACAGCGCCAAACGGAGTACGAAACTGCGGCAGACGGCTGTTGTGAATCAATCTCATAATACGGTCCAGTTCAATAGAATCACGGCCTGCGGGCCATGGGCTTTACGCACAGGATGTAAGTATATCTGTTGTACACAGGCTGTATAAACAACATCCGTTTACCATCGGCGAACGGTTGTCCTAGAAAATCGTTTTACCAACTACCTACAGAGAAGGGGCGCCCGGTTGGAGCGCCCCTTGCATAGGGTTTGATTAGGTTTTGGATCGTCTGTGGGCTAGCGGCGCTTGCGGGTGGCCGTTGCCTTGCGGACGGACGTCTTCTTGGACGGGGCCTTTTTCTCTGCCGGAGCGGCGGGGGAGACCGGGGTCTCCTTGGCAGGCTCGGGCTTAGTCTCTGCCTTCGGTGCGGCCTTGACCTCAGCGGCCTTCGGCGCCGGCTTAGTCTTTACCTCGGCCTTGGGCTCCTCTTTGGCAGCAGCTGGCTTAGTCTCTGCCTTGGGAGTCGTGGTCTTTGCCGTGGTCTTCTTGGCCGTCGTCGTGCGCTTTCGCGTGGTGGTCTTGGCGGCGGGCTTGGTCTCGACGGTTACCTCCGCCTTGGACTCTGCAGGCGTCTCCTCGACCTTGGCTGCCGGCTTTGCGGCTGACTTGGTCGTGGCGGCCTTCGTGGTCGTCAACTTCGTTGCCGTGGTCTTCTTGGCTGCCGTTGTCTTCTTGGCAGCAGTCTTTGCCGGAGCCTTGGTGGCCGGCTTGGCCTTAGCGACCTCGGCCTTTACCTCGGGAGCAGCCTCGGCTTCGGCGGCCTTCTTGGCAGCGGCGGTCGTGCGCTTGCGCGTGGTCGTTGCCTTGGCAGCCGTTGTTTTAGTCGCGGCAGACTTGGTCGTCGTAACCTTCTTAGTGGTCGTCTTGCGGGTCGTGGTCTTCTTAGCTGCGGGCTTTGCAGCGGGCTTGACCTCAGCCTTTGCCTCAGGAGCAACCTCAGCCTTCACCTCAGGCTCGGCCTTTGCGGGCTCAGCTTCAACCGGCTTCTCCTCGGCCTTGGACTCCGGCTCAGCAACAGCTTTAGGCTCGTCGACAACTGCCGCCGGCCTCTCAATCTCCGGATGCATAAAGAAGTACAGGTCCAGATACTTGTCGGCCGAGCGCGTCCAGCTAAAGTCCTGGCTCATGGCCTGCGTGACCAGCTGGTTCCAGGCGTCACGGTTATCCCAGAACAGGCGCGCCGCGCGGAACACCGCGTCGCCCATCTCGTCGCCGTTAAAGTTGCTAAACGAGAAGCCCGTGCCCTCGCCGGTAAACTCGTTGTACGGCTGCACGGTGTCCTTCAGACCACCGGTTTCGCGAACAATCGGCAGGGTGCCGTAGCGCATGGCGATGATCTGCGACAGACCGCAGGGCTCAAACTTCGAAGGCATCAGGAACATGTCGGCGGCGGCATACATGCGCTGCGACAGTGCCGGATCGAACTCGATGCGCGCCGCCATGGTGCCGGGGTACTTGTCCTGGAAGTAGCGCAGGCCGTCCTCGTAGTCGCGGTCGCCGGTGCCCAGCACCGCCACCTGCACGCCGCCGGCCAGAATGCGGTCGAGCGCGTACATGACCAGGTCTAGGCCCTTCTGGCGCGTCAGACGCGTGACCATGACCATAAGCGGACGGTCGTCGCGAACCTCGAGCCCCAGCTCTTCCTGCAGCTTGGCCTTGCACACGGCCTTGCCAGAACGGTCCTCGACGGTGTAGTTGGCGGCAATGCGCTTGTCGGTCGCCGGGTCAAAGCCCGCGACGTCGATGCCATTCAAAATGCCCTGCAGCGCGTACGAACGCTCGCGCAGAACGCCGTCCAGGCCCTCGCCAAACTCGGGCGTCTGGATCTCGTTGGCATAGGTAGGGCTCACCGTGGTGATGGCGTCGGCATAGCGCAGGGCGCCCAGCATGTAGTTGATGCTGCAGGCGTCGCAACGCAGCTGCGAGGCGGCCGCCGGAATATGCGCCACACCCAGGATGTCCTCCATCACGGTGTCGCTAAACTGGCCCTGGAACGCCACATTGTGGATCGAGAACACGGTCTTGACGCGCTCGTAGAGCGGCAAGCCCTGGTAGAACTCGCGCAGGAACACGGGCGCCAGTGCCGTCTGCCAGTCGTTGCAGTGTAGGATGTCGCATTCAAAGCCGGCCGGCAGGTGCTGTAGGCTCTCGGTGATGGCCTTGGAGAAGAACGCGAAGCGCTCGCCGTCGTCAAAGAAGCCGTACGGATGGTCGCGCGCAAAGTAGCGCTCGTTGTCGATGAACATATAGGTGACGCCGTCGTGCTCGAGCTTCTCGAGTCCGCAGTACTCATTGCGCCAGCCCAGGCTCACGTAAAAGTCGGAGAAGTGCTCCATCTGCGCCTTGTACTCGTCCTTGATGGTGGCGTACTTGGGCACCATCACGATTACTTCGGCGCCGGCGCGCACAAGCGCCGCGGGCAGCGAGCCCGCCACGTCGCCCAGGCCACCGGTCTTCACAAACGGTGCGCACTCGGCCGAGGCAAACACGATCTGCATCTTTTTGCTGGAATCAGCCATATTGTCTCCCTGTTGCAATTCGAGAATAGCCGCCTGGCGCAAACCGGGCGGCTATTCTACGTGTTACGAGCGATGTTGCGGTGCCAAAGCTAGCTCGCGTTGGTGATATCAGAAGTTAACGGGGCCTTTCCCAGCACCAGGATGTTCTCGGGAGTGCCGCGAAGCTCGGTGTTGGTGGGAACCACGTTGTTCTTGTCCAGGATTGCATTCTCAACGCGGGCGCCGCTCTTGATGACGCAGCTCTGGTTGATGATCGAGTTCGTCACCGAGGCGCCTTCCTCGACCACAACGCCGCGCGACAGGATCGAGTTGCGCACGGTGCCCTTGATGATGCAGCCGGCCGAGATGATCGAGTTGCACGCGTGGCTGCCGGTCGCATAGCGCGAAGGCGGCACGTCGTGAGCCTTGGTCAGGATCGGGCGCTCGGGATCGAAGAGCTGGTCGGCCACGGTCTGGTCGAGCAGGTCCATGCTGCGGCGGTACAGCGACTTCTCGCTAAACACGCCCACGACCTCGCCCTTGTACTCGTAGCTGCACACATCGATGTTGCCAAAGTCGCCCTGGAGTGCCTCGAGCAGGTCCAGATAGTCGGCGGCCTGGTAGTGGTCGATGATCTCGAGCAGCGTCTCGCGGTTGACGATGCAGCAGTCCATAGAGGCGTTGTCGCCGTACACGACGCCGGCGCTCACGCCCGTCAGGCGGCCGTTCTCGTTAATCTCGAGCTTGGTCTCGTCATCGACGTTGCGCGTGGCCTTGCAGTACACCACAGTCATCTGGGCGCCGGAGTTCTCGTGCGCGTCGATGATGGTGTTGAGGTCCATGTTAAAGATGATGTTGGTGCCCATCATCACAACATAGGGCTTGTCCGAACGCTGGAACAGCGTCTTGTTGGAGATGATGTCGCGCAGCAGGAAGCGCATGCCGCCCTTGGTGGTGCCATACGCGTTGCCGGGCACCATGAACAGGCCGCCCTTCTTGCGGTCCAGGCCCCAGTCCTTGCCCGAGCCCACGTGGTCGATCAGCGAGCGGTAGTTGCCCGGCATGACGACGCCGACGGTCTTAATGCCGGCATTCATCATGTTGGACAGCGGAAAGTCGATCAGGCGGTAGCGGCCCAAAAACGGAACGGACGCGATGGGGCGGTCCTTGAGCAGCACGCTGCCGTAGGATGAAGAGTAGTTAGCGGTGATATAACCGATGGCCTTGCGATTGATCATCGGATCATTCCCCCTTCCCGATAACGACGTCATTTCCAACGACGGCCGTATCCTTGGTGGTATCGACAGAGCCGAGCTTCACGCCCTCTTCGACCGTGGAGTTCTCGCCCAAAATAGCGCGGCAGATGTGCGCGCCGCTCTTAACGTGCGCACCCGGCAGCAGCACGGAGTCCTCGACCACGGCGCGCTCCTCGATGATGACATCGGTCGAAAGGATCGAGTGGCGAGCGGTGCCGTAGATCTTGCAGCCGTTGGATACCAGGCAGTCGTCCAGGCGGCCGTCCGGGCCAATGTAGTGCGGCGGACGCGTGGTGATGTTGGACATGATGGGGAAGTTCTTATCAAACAGGTCGAACTCGGGGTTGTTGCCCAGCAGGTCCATCGAGGTCTCGTGGAAGCTGGCGATGGTGCCGACGTCCTTCCAAAAGCCGTGGAACTCGTAGCTGTACAGGCGCTTGTTCTCGCCGAGCAGCTTGGGGATGATGTCCTTGCCAAAGTCGTGGCTCGATCGCTGGTCCAGAGCGTCCTGCTCGAGCGCCTCGATCAGCACGTCGGCCGAGAAGATGTAGATGCCCATGGACGCGAGGTTCGAATCGGGCTTCTCGGGCTTCTCGGTAAACTTGGTGATGCGGCCGTCCTCGGGGTCGGTGGTCAGGATGCCAAAGCGGCTGGCCTCCTCCCACGGCACGGGCATAACGCTCACGGTGAGGTCGGCGTTGTTCTCAATGTGCGTCTTGAGCATCTTGCGGTAGTCCATGCGATACAGATGGTCGCCCGAAAGAATCAGGACGTACTTGGGGTCGTTGGCCTTGATGTAGTCGAGGTTCTGCGTAATGGCGTCGGCCGTGCCCGCATACCAGGCGCCGCCGGTCTGCGTCTCATACGGCGGCAGGATCGACACGCCGCCGTCGCGGCTGTCCAGATCCCAAGCCTCGCCGGAGCCCACGTAGGCATGCAACAGGTAGGGACGGTACTGCGTCAGAACGCCCACCGTGTCGATGCCCGAGTTGGAGCAGTTGGACAGCGAAAAGTCGATAATGCGGAACTTGCCACCAAAGCTAACCGCCGGCTTGGCGATCTTTTGGGTGAGTGCCCCCAATCGGCTGCCCTGTCCTCCTGCGAGGAGCATCGCGATGCATTCTTTCTTACTCATCGATTTCTCCTTCTGTCATCGATGTTCTAAAACCCATTAGCAACGGGCGCGGCGCTCGGTCGCGCCCGTCGAGTAATGCCGTGCTGGCATAAGGGAGCTCGCGCGCCTTTACGCGTGCCAGATCTCGTCGCGGTACTCGCGAATGGTGCGGTCGCTCGAGAACCAGCCGGAGGAGGCGGTGTTGAGCAGCGCCTTGCGGTTCCAGGTCTCCTGGTCGCCGTAGCTGCCGGTGAGCTTCTCCCACGCATCCACGTAGCTGCGGAAATCGGCCATGACCAGGTCGGGGTCGTTGTTGTTCATGAGCTCGTTGTAGATGCTCTCGAAGTTGCCCGAAAGGCCCGCAAAGGTGTTGTCCTTGAGCTCGTCCATTACGCGGCCCAGACGCTCGCGATCGTTGTTGAGCGTATCCCACGCAAAGTAGCTATTGGATGCCCAGAGCTTCTCGACCTCGGGGGCGGTCAGGCCAAAGATGGCCTCGTTCTCGCGGCCAGCCAGGTCGGCGATCTCGATGTTGGCGCCGTCGAGGGTACCCAGCGTAATGGCGCCGTTCATCATGAGCTTCATGTTGGACGTGCCCGAGGCCTCCTTGCCGGCCGTGGAGATCTGCTCCGAGATCTCGGCGGCAGGGTAAATGAGCTGGGCGTTGCTCACGCGGAAGTTGGGGATAAAGCAGACCTTCATGACCTCGTTGACGCGGGCATCGTTGTTGATGACGTCGGCCACGGAGTTAATGAGGCGGATGGTCTCCTTGGCAAAGGTGTAGCTCGAGGCAGCCTTGCCGCTAAAGATGAAGGTCGTCGGCGTCACGTGGAAGTTGGGACCGGCGATGCGACGGTTGTATATGTCCATCACCTTCATGATGTTCATGAGCTGGCGCTTGTAGGCGTGGAAGCGCTTTACCTGGACATCGAAGACGGTGTTGGGGTCGATGTCCAGACCGGTCTCGGCCTTAACGTAGGCGGCCAGACGCTCCTTGTTAGTGCGCTTGGAGGCACCCACGGCCTTCAGGAACTCGGTGTCGTCCTTAAAACCTTTAAGCTTCTCAAGCTCAAAGGCGTCCTTCAGCCAACCGTCGCCAATGGCCTCGGTCACGAGCTTGGCATAGGTGGGGTTGGCCTCGGCAAAGAAGCGACGGTGCGAGATGCCGTTGGTCTTGTTGTTGAACTTCTCGGGCGTTAAGGCATAGAAGTCCTTGAGCACGATGTTCTTGATGATGTCGGAGTGGATCTTTGCCACGCCGTTGACGCTATGGCTGCAGATCACAGACAGGTTGGCCATGCGAATCTCGCCGTCCCACAGAATGGCGGTCTGGCGCAGACGCTCCTGCCAGCCCTCCTGCGTGGTGTCGAACGACTCGTGCCAACGACGGCTGATCTCGTCGATGATCTGGTACACGCGGGGGAGCAGCTTGGAGAACGTGCCGATGGGCCACTTCTCCAGAGCCTCGGGCAGGATGGTGTGGTTGGTGTAGCTCACGACCTGCGTCACGATGTTCCAGGCGTCGTCCCACTCGAGCTTCTTCTCGTCGATGAGGATACGCATGAGCTCGGGGCCGCACATGGCGGGATGGGTATCGTTGGTGTGGATGGCCACAAACTGCGGCAGCAGCTCCCAGTTCGCGCCGTGCTCCTTCTCAAAGGTGTCGAGCAGGCTGTAGATGCCGGCCGATACAAACAGGTACTCCTGCTTCAGGCGCAGCAGACGGCCGTGCTCGCCGGCGTCGTTGGGGTAGAGGATGGCGCTGATGGCCTCGGCCTCGGCGCGCTCGGCATCGGCCAGGGCGTAGTCACCGCGGTTGAAGGCCTCAAGGTCAAAGTGCTCCTCGACCGGCTCGGCAGCCCATACGCGCAGCTTGTTGACGGTCTCGCCGGCATAGCCCACGACGGGGATGTCATAAGGGACGGCCAGGATATCCTGCGTGTCCACCGTGCGGTAGAACGTGCGGCCGTTCTCCTCAAAGCCCTCGACGTGACCGCCAAACTTAATGGTCACGGCCTTGTCCTGACGACGGACCTCCCAGGGATAACCGTGGGTGAGCCACTCGTCGGTGGCCTCGACCTGGCTGCCGTTGACGATCTCCTGCTTAAACAGACCATAGCGGTAGCGCATGCCGTTGCCGTAGCCGGCAATGCCCTCGGCTGACATGGAATCCAGGAAGCATGCGGCCAGACGACCCAGGCCACCGTTGCCCAGTGCCGGGTCGGGCTCCTGGTTCTCGATGACGGACAGGTCAAAGCCCATGTCGTCGAGCGCCTCGGCGACCATGTCGCGCACGCCAAAGTTGAGCAGGTAGTTGTCGAGCAGGCGGCCGATCAAAAACTCGATCGAGAAGTAGTACACGCGCTTCTTGCCCTCGGACGCCGCACGGGCGTCGCTCTTGGTGGCAACGGTGCGCGCCTTCTCGGCCACGAGCTTGGCCAGGGCGTTAAAGCGGTCAAGGTCGCTGGCGGCCTCGACGCTCTTTCCGCTAATGCTCATGACGGCATCGCGATAGAGCTCGGTAAACTCCTGCTTGTTGTCGAAGATCTTATTCATACGTTCCTTTCCCCCGGGGATGTTTCTCCCGGAACGGTTATGACTTGTATCCTACGCCCCCGCGGGGCGGGTAATTACAGTGGTAACGCCTTTGTTACGCTTTCTTGGCATGAGCCTTAACAGCAGCTGCCTTGGCCTTGGGAGCAGTCTTTTTGGTGGCTGCCTTCTTGGCCGTGGCGGACTTGGCCGATGCCTTGGCAGAGGGCTTGGCAGCCTTCGCCTTAACCGGAGACTTCTTAGCAGCCGCGGTCTTGGGCTTCACCGAGGACGCACGTTTGCGCGTCGCCTTTTTGGGCTCCTCGACCACGGGCGGCTTATAGCTACTGGGGCCGCGGCGCTTAAGCACCACACCTGCCAGGCCGGGCACCTTAATCTCGATGGAGTCCATCTGCCCGTTCCAGGGATAGGGCTCGCTCGAGCAGGTGTAGGGCTCCTCGCCGGCATAGCCGCTGCCGCCAAACTCGGGACGGTCGGAATCAAAGATGACCTCCCAGTCACCCTCGCGCGGTACGCCCACGCGGAAGCTCTCGTAGCTCGCCGGATCAAAGTTGATCAGGATCACCAGATCGTCATCGACGTCCTCGCCCTGGCGCACAAAGCTCACGATGGACTGCTTGGAGTTGTCCGCGTCAATCCAGGTAAAGCCGTCGTCGGTGTAGCCGCGCTCGTACAGGGCGGGCTCGGCGGTGTACAGGTGGTTGAGCGCCTTAATGAACGCCTGATGATGGCGGTGGGTCTCGTACTCCTCGGTCAGAAACCACTGGATGGACTCGTAGTAGCGCCATTCAATAAACTGGCCGATCTCGTTGCCCATAAAGTTGAGCTTCGCACCGGGGTGCGTCATTTGGTAGAAAGCCAGCGTGCGCAGGCCGGCAAACTGGCGCCACCAGTCGCCCGGCATGCGGCCGATCAGCGAGCACTTACCGTGCACGACCTCGTCGTGGCTCAGCGGGCAAATAAAGTTCTCGGTAAAGGCGTACATGATGGAGAACGTGAGCAGCCCGTGGTTGCCGGGGCGCCACGGAAAATCGGTCTGCATGTAGTGCAAGGTGTCGTTCATCCAGCCCATGTCCCACTTATAGTGGAACCCCAGGCCGCCGTCCTGCGGCGGGTAGGTTACGAGCGGCCACGCAGTGGACTCCTCGGCCATCATCATCACGTCGGGGCAGTGAGCCTCCACGGCGCAGTTGACCTGACGGATAAATGCGCTGGCGTCCAGGTCCTCCTCGGTACCGTACTTGTTGAACTTCTTTTGGCCTGGATCGTCGATGCCAAAGTTGAGGTACAGCATACTGGACACGCCGTCCATGCGAATGCCGTCCACGTGGAAGTTCTCGAGCCAGTACAGCACGTTGGAGACTAGGAAGGAGCGGACCTCGCCGCGGGCGAAGTCGAACTTATGCGTGCCCCAGTTGGGGTGAATCTCGTGCTCAAACAGCATGTGGCCGTTAAAGGTGGCAAGGCCGTGGGAATCGGCGCAAAAACCGCCGGGCACCCAGTCCATGATCACGCCAATGCCCGCCTCGTGGCACGCATCGATAAAGTGCATGAGCTGCTGCGGGTTGCCGTAGCGCGACGTAGCGGCATAATAGCCGGTCGTCTGGTAGCCCCAGGAGCCGTCGAAGGGATGCTCCATGAGCGGCATGACCTCGATATGCGTATAGCCCATGTCGCGCACGTAGTCCACGAGCTCCACCGACAGGTCGTCGTAGGTGTAAAACTCGCCGCGCTGCGCGGGGAAGGGGTCCATGGGACCGGGGTAGTTGCCGTACTCGTCGGGCTCGCCCTGCGGCGCGTCACCGTGGCGCTTCCACGAGCCAATATGCACCTCGTAGATGTTAAGCGGCTGCGACATATGGTTGTGACCGGCGCGGCGCTTGAGCCACGCGGCGTCGTTCCACTTGTAGCCATCGAGGGTCCACAGCACGCTGGCGGTACCCGGAGGGCACTCGGCCTTAAAGGCATACGGATCGGCCTTGTAGAGCTTCTCGCCCTCGTTGGTCTCGATGAGATATTTATAGAGCTGACCCTGCTCGGCGCCAGGAATAAAGCCTTCCCAAATAGCGCTCGTATGCACGGGCACCAGCGGGTTGGCTTGTTCATCCCAGTCGTTAAATTCGCCAATGACATGGACACTCTTTACGTCGGGCGCCCAAACGCAAAAGCGCCAGCCGCGCGTGCGCTGCTGCGTGTCGGGATGCGCGCCCATCTTTTCCCAGCTGCGCTCCCACATTCCAATGCCAAACAGGTAGACATCGTCCTTGGAGAGCTCCGGTGCGTGCGGAGCCGGTTTGCGAGTTGCGGGCTTTTTAGCCGTTGGCTTTAGCTTTGAATCGCTCACGTTTGATCCCATCATGACGCGGCAGCGTGTTGCCTTGGTGACTAGATGCGAAAGGTCCAAGGCTGCACGAATCGAAGGGACGGCGAAGTTTCTGTGATTCGTTCCACCTCGCGTGCTCGGTGGAACTTTCGGCAGAAACTACGATAACACCTGTGCGTTAGTTTTATGGACGAAAGCGGATTTGCGGGGGCTTTTAATCGGTAAGCGACATGTTTATACCACTGGCAGAATTGCCGTGGTAAAACTCTTGACAGTTTTACCAATTTGGGTTTCAAAATTGTTTGGCTGACGTTTGGTAAAACGTTTTTAGCAGGATGTTTACCATTTGATATCGAAAGGTTCATTTATGCCCCATACCGCCACTCCCAAGGTTGCTTTTATTTTCGATTGCGATGGCACGCTGGTTAATAGCACCCCCGTTTGGGCTTATGCTCAGCCCGAGTTATTGCACCGCCACGGGATTGACGTGACCGTGGATGACTTTGCCCAATTTGAGCACCTGTCGCTGGAGGACGAGTGCCAGGCCTACCACGACACATGGGGCATTGGCACGAATGGCGAGGAGCTCTACCGTGAGCTGAGCGACATCCTGATCGATGGCTACTCCAAGGTGCCGCCGCGCGACGGGCTCCTGACATTTTTGGAGCAGGCGAAGGCGGCAGGCATTGCCATGTGCGTGGCTACGTCCACGCCGGCCGAGCTGGTGCAGTCTGCTCTCGCTGGCGCCGGGCTCGACGCCTACATGGAGTTTGTGACCACCACGGGCGAGGCGGGGCGCTCCAAGCAGTTCCCCGATGTGTACGAGCTGGCGCTGCGCCGTCTGGAGAAGCGCCATGGGCACAAGTTTGAGCACGCATGGGTGTTTGAGGATGCGGTCTTTGGCCTTAAGAGCTCTGGCACCGCAGGCTTTAGGCGCGTGGGCATCTATGACCCGCATGGCCGTATGGAGCGCGAAGAGGTCCGCGCCAACTGCGACATCTTTATCGACAGCTATGAGGAGCTGGATTTGGATCGCGTTCTTACGTATGAAGGTTAGGCGAGGGCGTTGTCCGAGAAAGTATTAGTGGTCTGCGGCTCGCCCGTGGTGGCGAGCGCGGATCTGTTGCGTAGGCTAGCAGGGGAGTATGACCACGTCGTCGCCGTGGACCGCGGCCTGGATGCCCTTCTAGATGCCGGCTTGAGCTGTGACGTATACGTAGGTGACGCCGATACGGTAAGCGACGCCGGTCGCACCCTAGTTGATGCCGCCAAAGACTTTGAAGTTGAGCGCCACGACCCCTACAAGGACTATACCGATCTGGCGTTGGCGCTCGATTCCATCCGACGCCGCTGGTCGGGTGCCGAAGTGGTTGCGACTTGCGCTACGGGCGGCCGTCCGGACATGGCACTTTCCGTACTGGGCCTGCTCGCGGGCTACGAGGACGCACCCATCTGGATCTTCGAGGACAAGGTGGTCGCCCGCATTCTTCACGCAGGCGAGTCGTGGACCATCGAAGGCGCCGAAGGCAAGACGTTCTCCATCATCGCCATAGCCCCCAACACCAAGGTAAGCGAACATGGCCTAGAGTGGGAACTAGATCACAGCCCCCTAGACCTCTTGGCCGACACGGGCATCAGCAACGTCGTCAGGTCAACAGCCACAATCCAAGTCCACACCGGCACCGCCATCGCTTACCTCTACAGGTAAGGTCTATCGCATCAGGGTTTTATCGGGACGGTGGATAGAAATAAGCGCTCGAAGAGTGTTTATTTCTGCCCCGTCCCAGGAAAACCCGTAAGTAAGAGATTCAACCCAAAAAAGTCCTTGCATCAAAGAAAGTCTTCCCCTATAGTATCTCCTCGTCACGGGGGCGTAGCTCAGCTGGGAGAGCGCTTGACTGGCAGTCAAGAGGTCAGGGGTTCGATCCCCCTCGTCTCCACCATCGTGAATGCAAAGGCCTTCGGAATTCCGAAGGCCTTTTTTCATGCCAAAAAACCACGCGCCACAAACCCCACCTACGCCAACAAAAAGTTGCACAATTTATTTCCCGTGCCTGTACATAGTTTGTTAGACAAACGAGATTATCGGCACAGCTCGCTGCTTCATTTAGGCGTTCAGGAACGCCCCTAATCACCGTTAGCATCCCAATAACCTGCATCAATGTGAACAACATCCCAAAACAACCCCCTTAAGCACGCTAAATGAACGATATGTTGTCCACCACAAGCCAAATCAGTTTCGCTACCAGCTTGTGCTACGATACCTAACGTTACATGAGTTCAACTGTGCTCACGGCTCCAGCAAGTCGCAAAGCGCAGGGTCGATCAGCATCCGGCCGTAACGGCGGTGCCAGAAACACCACGAGCTCCAATAAAGAGGTCATGCGACTTAAATTGTTTGCAATAAGTTATTTCTAAAGTGCAAATGGTTACTAGTTTGCAAGCCAAAGCGTAGCAGTCTTCCAGCTGTTTGCGTGCGATTCAGTTTTGTACCCGCTTGACTGGTTCGCACGCAGCCAGCTGGGGTCACGGTCATTTTTGCGATACACTTCCGCGACCCTAGCAACTGCATTTGTACATACCGTTCACGGTGGGGCAGAGCCACGTGCTTGTCTGACTGGGCTCAGGGTTTGAATATGGAGCGCCTTCGCGCACAAGCGCCCTGGCGAAGCCATACCCAAACCCCGTGAGCCACACGTAAGACAGCAAGGGGGTGGTGCTCGTGTGGTATGTAATCCAGGTCATTAACGGTCGCGAAGACGTAATGCGCGAGCGCATCGAGCGCATGGTGCCGGCGAGCGCCATGCAGGAGCTCTTTTATCCCCAATTTCAAACCGAGATCAAAGTACACGGCGAATGGGTCAATACGACCAAGCCGCTCTTTCCCGGTTATCTTATCTGCGATACGGCAGATCCCCGTACCGTGCAACAGTATCTGCTGCGTATGGACGACTTTGCCCGGGTGTTATCCCAGGACGGTCAGTTTGTGCCGCTGGCAAAAGAAGAGGTCCAGCTTATTGGCGGCTTTACGCATAGGGGAGACCGCGTAGTGCCCATGAGCGAGGCCCTAAAAGACGGTGACCAGGTCATAGTGACGGCAGGTCCACTGTTGGGCCACGAAGGCCTTATCAAAACCATTAACAGACGCAAGAGCACTGCTTATTTGGAGCTCGACCTTTGCGGTCGACGCGTAACTACGCGCGTTGGCCTTGCCGTGCTTTCGGCCGAGCAGCGCGTCATGCGCAACCTTAAAAAGGCGATCGCCTAGTTGCAGGCGATCGCTACACAGAACAGGGAGGATCCCCGACCCGGGGACGAAGTCTTGGAAGAAAACGTGTCGGATAAAACTCAATTTGCAACGGATGCGCCTGCGGAGGCAGCGCTCATTGCTCAGGCCATGGAACGACGCGAGGGCGCCGGCCGCTACAAGGCCATGCAGTCCATCATGGACTGGGATCGTTCGCGTCTGGCCTATCGGGCCGTTAAGCGCGCCTTTGACATCGTGTTCAGCGGCTGCGTGCTGGCCGTCATCACCGTACCAAGCCTTGTGCTTGCCGCCGCTATCCGCCTTGAGAGCGAGGGCAACCCCTTCTACAGCCAGATCCGCGTGGGCCAGACCCGCCCCGACGGCAGCCTGTCCACCTTCCGCATGTGGAAGTTCCGCTCCATGTACAAGAACGCCGACGAGCGCCTGGCAGATCTCAAGGAGCAGAACGAGATCGCCGGCGCCATGTTCAAGATGAGGGAGGACCCCCGTGTCACCAGGATCGGAAAATTCATCCGCAAGCACTCCATCGACGAGTTTCCGCAGTTCGTCAACGTGTTTCTGGGTCAGATGAGCGTCGTTGGGCCTCGTCCGCCGCTGCCGAACGAAGTCGCGGAGTACACCGAGTACGACCTACAGAGGCTAGCAGTGAAGCCAGGTATTACGGGGCTCTGGCAGGTGACAGAGCGAAACTCCACCGGGTTCGACGGCATGGTCCGCCGGGACCTCGAATACATAGCCAAGCGCGGAGTCATCACGGACTTCAAGATCATCCTCCTAACGGTTCTGGAGGTCTTTAACGGGAGCGATGCGTACTAATGCAGCATGTTTTCATCATCGGATCCAAGGGAATTCCGGCAAACTACGGCGGCTACGAGACGTTCGTGGAGAAACTGACCGAGAATCAGGTATCGCCCGACATCAAGTACCACGTGGCGTGCGCTGTGGACTCCGCCGAGGAGGTCGGCGAGTTCGAGCACAACGGAGCGCATTGCTTCAAGGTACTACGCAGGCCCGTCGGAGCCGCTAGGGCGATCTTCTACGACATAGACGCCCTCAAGTGGTGCACCGCCTATATCGAGAATAACCGTGTCGAGCACCCCATCGTCTACGTGCTGGCCTGTCGCATCGGACCGTTTTTCGGAAAGTACGTAAAGAGGATCCACGCCCTTGGTGGCAAGGTCTTCGTGAACCCCGACGGCCACGAGTGGAAGCGCGCCAAGTGGAGCGCGCCCGTCCGCAGGTACTGGAAAGTCTCGGAGCGCGGGATGGTCAAGCACGCCGACCTGATGGTGTGCGACTCCAAGAACATTGAGAAGTACATTCGAGGGGAGTATGCCGACCTGGACCCCGAGACGACCTTCATCGCCTACGGGGCCGACATCAGGCACTCAGCGCTCGCGGACGACGACCCCAAGTTCACTGGATGGCTCTCCGAGAAGGGCCTCGAGCCCTTCGGCTACTACCTGGTCGTGGGACGCTTCGTGCCCGAGAATAACTACGAGACCATGATCCGCGAGTTCATGGCTTCCGACTCCAAGCGGGATTTCGCGCTCGTGACGGGAGTGGACGACTCCTTCCTCGCGGAGCTCGAGCGGAAGACACACTTCAAGTCCGACCCACGCATCAAGTTCGTCGGGACCGTCTACGACCAGGAGCTCCTGAAGAAGATCCGTGAGCAGGCTTACGGCTACTTCCATGGCCATGAGGTCGGGGGTACCAATCCGAGCCTCCTGGAGGCGCTGGCGTCCACGCGCCTCAACCTCCTTCTCGACGTCGGTTTCAACCGCGAGGTCGCTGAGGACTCGGCCCTGTATTGGAGCAAGGAATCCGGAGACTTGGCTGAACTTATCAATAGCGCCGACGTGACGGATTGGAAGTCGATCGAGGAGCTCGATACGGCATCGACCTCCGTTATCCGCGACCGGTATTCGTGGCGGTCCATCACTGACAGCTACGAAGACCTTTTCCTCGGAAGGAGATAACCAGTGAAAGGCATCATCCTCGCAGGCGGGTCCGGCACCCGCCTGTACCCGCTCACGCTCGTGACCTCCAAGCAGCTGCTGCCGGTCTACGACAAGCCCATGATCTACTACCCGCTTAGCACTCTCATGCTGGCGGGCATCCGGGACATCCTGGTCATCTCCACGCCGACCGACCTGCCCAACTTCGAGCGCCTGCTCGGGGACGGCTCGCGCTACGGCGTGAACCTGTCCTACGCAGAGCAGCCGAGCCCGGACGGCCTGGCCCAGGCATTCACCATCGGCGAGGAGTTCATCGCCGGCGAGCCGTGCGCGCTGGTGCTCGGCGACAACATCTTCTACGGCAACGGCCTGTCGCGCCACCTGACGCGCGCCGTCCAGAACGCCGAGTCGGGCCGCGCCACGGTCTTCGGCTACCACGTGGACGACCCCGAGCGCTTCGGCGTCGTGGAGTTCGACGGCGAGGGGAGGGCCGTCTCCATCGAGGAGAAGCCAGCCGAGCCCAAGAGCTCCTACGCCGTCACCGGCCTGTACTTCTACCCGGGCGACGTGGCCGCCAAGGCGCATGAGGTCGAGCCGTCGGCCCGCGGCGAGCTGGAGATCACCACGCTCAACCAGATGTACCTGGAGGAGGGGACGCTGTCCGTGGTGACCCTGGGCCGCGGGTACGCGTGGCTGGACACCGGCACCATGGAGAGCCTGCACGAGGCCGCGGAGTTCGTCCGCGCCGTGGAACACTCCCAGGACCTGCCCGTGTCCGTGCCCGAGGAGATCGCCTGGGAGAACGGCTGGATCGACACCGCCGAGCTGGAGGAGGCGGCCAAGGCCTACGGCAAGTCGGTCTACGGGCAGCACCTGAAGAAGGTCGCCGCCGGCGAGATCGTCAACAGCCCGCGCGAGTACTAG
>JAUUSS010000156.1 GCA_030841765.1 Collinsella aerofaciens
GATACAGCCCATCCGCCACACCAAGGACGCCTGGGGCTACCGCAATAAAATCGAACTCGAACCGACCGTCGTCAACGGTCGCGTTCGCCTTGGCATGCACGGTGTCGACCCCAGCAAAATCGTGACCGTCGATTCGTGCCCGCTGTTCGATAAGCGCTTCCCGAAGGCGCTCAAATCGGTCGTCGGCGCACTCAACTATCTAAGCGGCAGCCATGACTTGGGGCTCGAACGCGTGGGCATTCGCGCATCGCGCCGCACCAAGGCACTCGAGGTCGCACTCTGGACGCCCACAGGCTCTTTTCCGCGCTCGCAGGTCTCCCGCGTGCTGGCGGACGCCGCTCATCCCACGAGCATCGTGCGCGTGATGAGCAAGGGCGAAAAGAAGGCCCGCCGTGTCTCCAAGGTCGAAATGCTCGCCGGAGAGGGCTCATGGACCGAGAATATCGCCGAGGGTCAGATGCGCTTGTCTGCCCCGTCTTTTTTCCAGGTCAACACCAAGGGTGCCGAGATTTTGATCGAGCTTGTCATGGAAGCGCTCGACCCGCAGGAAGACGAGCTTGCCGTAGACCTGTACTGCGGTGCCGGCACCTTTACCCTGCCGCTCGCCCGCCGCTGCGACTTTGTCGCCGCCGTCGAGGCCTACGGCCCCGCCGTGCGCGATCTACGCCGTAACCTAGAGATCAACAAGCTTGATAACGTCGACGTCATTGGCGGAGACGCGGTGCGCGAGTTCCCCGACCAGGATGCCGACGTCTTGGTGGTCGACCCGCCGCGCGCAGGTCTCGCCCCCGAGGCGTTCGACCTTATCGCCAGCACGAGTGCTCGCGATGTCGCCTACGTGAGCTGCGACCCGGCCACCCTGGCGCGCGATCTCAAACGCTTTGTCGAAGAAGGCACCTTCTCCCCCGTAAAGATCACGCCAGTCGACCTGTTCCCGCAAACCTTCCACTGCGAGACGGTCGTCCACCTTAGGCGCAACTAGCCACTTAATCATTGCTCAGAAAAATCATTGGGAAATCGAGCGTGGCAAGCGGAGGTCTTCGGGGTATAAGACGGCTAATTGTATGCCGCCTATGAAAGGAACCCTCATGCCCAGCGTTGCCGTTCTCGCCGCCGATGGCTTTGAAACTATTGAATGCTTGACCATGGTCGATGTCATGCGTCGCGGCGGCGTGCGCGCCACGCTCGTCTCGATCATGCCCACGCGTGAGGTCGTGAGCTCGCTGCAAATTCCCGTGACCTGCGATGCGCTCTTTGACGAGATCAACTTTGACGAGTATGACTGCGTCGTGCTCCCCGGCGGCCTGCCCGGAGCCACCAACCTGCGCGCCGACCAGCGCGTCTGCGACGTGGTCTGCGAGTTCGCCGCAACTAAGCACGTTGCCGCCATCTGCGCCGCCCCGTTTATCTTGGGCGAGCTCGACCTGCTCGAGGGGCGCCACGCCACATGCTTCCCTGGCTTTGAGAAGAGCTTCCCCGAGGGCGCCTATACCGGTGACAAGGTTACACACGACGGCAACATCATCACCGCCAGCGGCATGGCCCAGTCGCTCCCCTTTGCGCTTGAACTGCTGCGCACGCTCGCCGGCGACAAGGCCGTCGAGAAGGTCGCCGAGGGCATCCAGCTATGATTTTGGCTTCGCAATCGCCACGCCGCATCGAGCTCATGCGCGAAGCTGGCTATGACATTCGCATCATTCCTGCCGATATCGATGAAACGCCGTACGATGGCGAGGCGCCGCTTACACTTGTCGAGCGCTTGGCACGAGCCAAAGCCGCCGCCATCGCCGCCGAGCATGCCGAGTCCAACGAGCTGACCGTCGCAGCCGACACCATCGTCACCTTCGATGACAAGATTTTGGGCAAGCCGGCAAACGAGGACGAGGCCTGCACTATGCTACGCGAGCTTTCAGGGCGCACGCACCAGGTCGCGACCGGCGTCTGCATCGTTAAGGCCGGCGACGCTGCCGCCCCGCATGCTGCCGAGAGCCTGTCGTTTGTCGATGTGACGGACGTGACGTTCTACGAGCTTACTGATGAACAGATCGAGCGCTACGTCGCCTCGGGCGAGCCCATGGATAAGGCCGGCGCCTACGGTATTCAGGGCGTCGGTGGACGCATGCTCGTGCACGATATTTCGGGCGACTTCTACAACGTGGTGGGCTTGCCCATCGCACGCGTCGCACGCGCGATTCAAAAACTCTCGTAATTGCATCTGGCGCTGGGCATCCCCCAGCGCCTACAATTTTGGCGTACCGTACGGATCCCGACCGGGCATAAGGCGCGGCGGAAAACCGATAGGAGAAAACATGGACACACTGCTTGAAGCCATTGACGTTTGTGATGTCGATGGCTTTTGCTTTGGCAACTATACGGACGAGGAGGCCGGCACCGGTTGCACCGTAATTGTGGCAACCGAAGGCGCAACGGGCGGCGTTGACGTTCGCGGCGGTGCCCCGGCATCGCGCGAGACCGACCTGCTTCGCCCCGAGAACACCGTCGACAAGGTCCACGCCGTCTGCCTTTCGGGCGGATCGGCTTTTGGTCTCGAGGCCGCAAGCGGTGTGGCCCGCGAGCTCGAGAGCCGCGGCATTGGCCTGCCCGTCGGCCCCACGCAGGTGCCCATCGTATGCTCCAGCTGCATCTTCGACCTCGCTTTTGGCGACCCCACGGTACGCCCCGATATCGAGGCTGGCATCGCCGCCGTGCGCGAGGCGCTCGACAACACCCCCGCTACGCTCGAGCAGGGCAACGTAGGCGCCGGTACCGGCGCTACCGTGGGTAAGCTCATGGGCCCTGCCACCTGCATGAAGGCCGGCCTTGGCGCTGCCGCCGTGGCGCTCGGCCCCGTCAAGGTGGGCGCCGTGGTCTCGGTCAACGCCTGCGGCAATGTCGTCGACCCCTTCACCGGTGAGTGGATCGCCGGCATGCGCGCCGCAGTCGATAGCGACCAGATCGTCGACATGGAGCTCGCAGCCTTCGCCGCCGCCGGTTCCATGCAAATGCCGCTCGATCGCACCAACACCACCATCAGCTGCATCGTCACCAACGTGGAGCTCACTAAGGCCCAGGCCACCAAGGTCTCCCAGATGGCCGCAGACGCCTACGCGCACGCCATTCGCCCCACGCACACCACCAACGACGGCGACACCATCTACACCCTCGCCAGCGGCAAGCTGGGCACCCAGGCAAGCGCCGCCGTGCCCCTGGACCTGCTGGGCATGCTCGCCGTAAGGGCCCTGCAAACCGCCATCGTAAACGGAGCCAAAACCGCCAAAACCTCCCACGGCATCCCCGGCGCCGCGAAGTAACCTCGCTCGACCGTCGGTCGGAGGCGGGCGGGCATTACGTTTGCTGCTCTACAGTCCTATGCGAGACGAAGGCCACATTAAGTGGCCTTCTTTGCGTGCGGAACTC
>JAUUSS010000021.1 GCA_030841765.1 Collinsella aerofaciens
TGAAGGGAGCGCTCCCGCAAACTGCCTATTGACAACTTATAGGAGCGTCGGTTTTTACTTCGCGAAATTTGGCACGGTTGAGGGCGATCGGTTAAACGTAGTAGATAGGCGCATTTCGTGGCGAACGAATCAGGCCGAGGTGCAAAATGGCCCCTCGCCCCAGAAAAATCGTCGGAAAGGTAGCAAAATGCCCCGCGGGCAGGAGGCTGCTCGCGGGGCAAAGAAGAGGGGCTTATTGGTGGCGGACCGAAGGGTTCGGCATGGGGCTTCTGCCGCGGTCTGCCCTAAGGCGTTACAGCTCGACGAGCTGGCCGGTTTCGGCGGCCTCTTTGATGGCGTTGAGAAGCGTGAGCGTCTTGACGTTATCGGCGGGGGTCACGACGGGCTCGACCTCGCGGCGGACAACCTTCACAAAGTGCTTGAGCTGCATCTTGTGCGGCAGCGCCGGGTCGACGGCCGGGATCTCCATCTGCAGCGGCTTGTGCCAGTTGGAGGCGCCGTCGTAGGAGAACTGATGCAGGCGGGGCAGCGACAAGGCGCCCAAGGTACCGCCAATAAAGTAGGCGTCGGCGTCGAAGGGGCGATACTGCGGATCCTCGCGAGCGGTTGCCTCCCAGTTCCAGGGGCTGGCGGTGGCGTCGGAGATGGTCATGCTTGCGAGCGCGCCATCGGCAAAACGGACGTTGACCACGGCGGAGTCCTCGGTCTCAAAACCGCGGGCGGCGCTGGACTGCATGCCCTGGACGGCAACGGGCTCGCCCAGCAGGTAGCGGAGCAGGTCGACGTCGTGCACCAGGTTGACCAGGATCGGGCCGGCACCCTTCTTGCGACGCCACTCGACATCGAAGTACTCGTCATTCTTATAGATCATATAGTGGAAGCTCGACACGGTGAGCTTGCCCAGCTCGCCGGACTCGATGATCTCCTTGGCCTTGTTGACGAAGGGGTTGTGGCGACGGTGCTGACCCACGAGCACGGGCACGCCGGCGGTCTCGGCCTCGGCGGCGAAGGCCTGAGCATCCTCGAGGTCGTTGGAGATCGGCTTTTCGACCAGCGGCACGATGTTGCGCTTGATGGCCTCGCGGGCAACGCCCAGGTGCAGGTCGTTGGGGGTGGCGATAATGACGGCCTCGGGCTTGACCTCGTCCATCATCTGGGCGGGATCGGTATAAAACGGCACGCCGGCGGCCTCGGCCGTGGCGCGGGCGCCCTCAAAGGCGTCAGCGATGGCGACGAGCTCGGCCTCGGGCTCCTCGGTGACAAAGCGGATGTGGTTGCGGCCCATGGCGCCGGCACCGATAACGGCAATGCGGACGGGTTTGAGCTCAGACATTTCGACTCCTTAATACTGGTGACCGGTGGAATGCGACAAAGGGGCTGTCCCTTTGTCGCATCGGTAAAACTAGGCGGACTTCTTCTTGCTGTCGGAGACCATCATGTAGACGGTGAGCACGACGGCGATGGCGGCGATCACAATGGCGCCGTAGAAGGACTGCTGGTAGGCGGCGCTGCCGGCCTCGGCGTGATACAGCACAGCGGTGATGGGCTGGCTGATCCAGGTGGAAGCGGCGTAGCCCAAAAACATGATGCCGTAGTTGACGCCGATGTTGCTGGTGCCGAAGGCGCCACCGGTGAGCGGCGGGTAGATGACGAGCAGAGCGCCAAAGCTAAAGCCGAGCAGGGCGAGCGCCACGAAGAACATGCTCTGCGTAAAGCTCATCGACATGATGACGAGTGCGACGATGGTGACGACAAGGCTGATGAGCAGCGACTTATAGGCGCCGAGCTTGTCGATGATCTGGCCAAAGGACAGACGGCCAACCAGGTTGGCGCAGGTGTTGACGGAGACCACCACACCGCCGAGGGCGACGGCCGCGGCGCTCGTGGGGTCGGCGAAGAGCTGGACGGCGGCGATGGAGGCAACCTTGCCCACGAGCAGGGTGCCCGCGGTGGCGGCAAAGGCGAAGGTGACGATGAGGACCCAGAAGCGCGGGGTCTTGACCATCTCGCCCGGGGTGAGGTCGCCGAAGGTGCCGGCATGCGCGCCGCCCTTGGGGGCCTCGAAGCCCTCGGGCAGCCAACCGGCCTCAGGGGCCTTCAGGAACAGGGCGGAGGCGGCGATCGTCACAAAGAAGATGACGCCGAGTGCCTTGAGGGCGCCAAAGATGCCCAGGCTCGGGATGAGCAGCGAGGCGAGCACTGGGGACAGCACGGCGGGGCCGGCGGTTGAAGCGGCCAGGGTGATGCCGGAGGCGAGACCCTTCTTGTCGATGAACCACTTTTGGCCGGTGGTGAGCGCCGGGTTGTAGCCCAGGCCGTTGCCGATGGCGGCGACGAGCGAGAACCACAGGTAGAACTGCCACGGCTCGGTGACGGTGCCGGACATGAACCAGCCCAGGCCGTAGCACACGGCGGCGGCGATCACGACGTTGCGCGGGCCGATCTTATCGGAGATGCGGCCGGCGAAGATGCCCGTCGCGGCCATGATGGTCTGAAAGACCGGGAAGGCCCAGGTAAGAGCGCTGGACCACTCGGGGTAGACGGCGAGCAGGTTCTTGCTCACGACGGAATACAGCGCGATGGAGCTGATGAAGAACATGGTGACGCACGCGGCGGAAAGCACGACGGCGCGACCCTTGTTGGAGTTGGTGGAAGCCATTGGACTCTTTCTAATCGATACGGGGGAGGAGCAGGCGTATTCGCGGGCCTCCCTGTTAGGTTGGTTTACTGGTCAGTCGGCTTGGCGACGCCGGACTCATCGGACCAAAGCTCGACACCCTTGTTCTTAAGGTAGTTGTCGGCATAGGCGCGACGGCCGCCGGGCTTGGCGGTGAGGTCGCCCATCATGTTGGAGAAGCCGCCGTCGACCTTGATGGCGTCGCCGGTGGTAAAGTCCGAGCGCTTGGACGCCAGGAACATGACGGCGTTGGCGATATCGCTGACCTCGCCGATGCGACGCGTGGCGATCAGGCGGCTGCGGCTCTTCTCGACCTCGGGGTCGGCGTAGAAGTTGGCCGACATCGGGGTCTTAACGAAGCAGGGCTCGACGCAGTTGGAGCGCACGCCGTAGGGACCCCATTCAGCAGCCAGCATCTTGGACATCATGTTGACGCCCGCCTTGGTAGAGCTGTACACGCCCGAGAACGTCTCGGGGGAGTGGCTGGCGACGGTCGAGATGTGCACCAGGCGGCCCTGGCCGGCCTTGATCATCTCGCGACCAAAGCGCTGCGAGGTGATGAAGTAGCCGGTGAGGTTGACGTTGAGCACCTGCTCCCAGTCGCTCAGCGGCAGGTCCTCCATGGCGGCGAAGCGCAGGATGCCGGCGGTGTTGACAAGGACGTCGACGCGGCCGAAGTTGGCGATGGTGGCGTCGACGGCAGCCTGAACCTCGGCCTCGTCGGTGGCGTTCATCTTGTAACCCTCGGCGTGGATGCCAAACTCGGCAGCGAGGTCGGCGGCAGCGGCCTTGACCTTCTCCTTGTCCAGGTCGAGCAGGACGACGTTGGCGCCATTGCGGGCGAACTCGCGGCAGATCTCGGCGCCCATACCGCCGAGTGCGCCAGTCACGGCGCAGACATCGCCCTCGAGCTTAAGCCAATTGCTCATAGGAACTTCCCTTCTTGTGCCTCCCGGTGGGTCGCTCCCATTAACCGACCCACGTGGTTTTCGCTGGTTATCGTATGCTTTGCATTTGCGCAGGTGAATTGCATATTTGTTAGAATGGCGTTAACCGTAGGTTTACACTGTGCGATGCAGTTTTTCTCAATTGAGCGCGTGACCTGCGAAAACAACCCCCTGTGGCATCATGTGGCCACAGACGCGAAAACGGGAGATTGACGTGTACGATCGACGACTTGAGGCCATATCGGCCGCCGCGGAGCTGGGAAGCTTCTCGCGTGCGGCGGCAAAATTGCGCGTGTCGACCCCGGCACTCGTCAAGCAGGTGTCGGGCTTCGAGGCCGAGTTCGGCATCATGCTGTTCGAGCGCTCGCACTCGGGTGTCAAGGTGACGCCGGCCGGCGCCCTGCTGGTGGACGACGCGCGCTCGATCATGCGGCAGTCCGAGGACGCGCTACGCCGTGCCAGACGCGCGGCGGGCGATGGCGGTGCCGTGCGTCTGGGCGTGTCGATGATGTGCCCGGGGCGCCAAACGCTGTCGATGTGGTCGGACATTCACGATCTGGAACCGTCGCTGCGATTTGAGATCGTGCCGGTAAGCGACCTCTATGACGAGCGCGAATCCGTCATGCGCAGCCTTGGTCGCGAGGTGGATGTAGTGCAGTCGAGTTTTTCGACCCCACGCTGGGGTGATGCCTGCCAAAAGCTCCGCATCGTTAACGTGCCGTTTTATATCGACCTGCCGCGTACGAGCCCGCTGGCGCGTAAGACGCGCATCACGGTCGCCGACTTGGAGGGCATGCGCCTGCGCGTGCTCCGCCACGGCAACGACGCAATGGACAGTCTGCGCATCGACCTTCTGGCCGACGGCGGCGTTGACGTGATCGACGTGGACAGCTTTGACTTTGCGCTCTTTAACGAGGCGGAGGAAAAGGGCGACGCGGTGCTCACCTGCGGGGCGTGGTCGGGGGTGCACCCGGCCTTTGTGGGCGTGCCGTTCCTGTGCGGCCGTGAGGTGCCGGTCTTTTTGCACTATCCGCTCGAGCCCACCCTCCAAGTCCAAAAATTCGTCAACGCCATGGCCCAGCTTCTCACCTAGCTCACCTGGGACGGGGCTCTTTTGGCTACTTTTGCCGTCCTACCTGCGCAATGCGAAAAATGAGGTGCGAAAAATGACTCCAAATCGGTCACGTATAATTTTGCTTTTGCCCTGAGCTGGTTGTAGAATGACAAGGCCTAAACGAACTACTTGTGCAGCTTGCTCGAATGCTCGGGCTGCGGCTGGGGGGGTGCGCCCGTGCAGGGTCCTTTCGGTCATATTGCGTCGATGCGCCGCAGCTTTGTGATGTTGCTAGCGGTCTTATGTGCGTTCGTTATGGTCGGGGGGGGGTTGCCCTCGCGTGCGTACGGTGACGATGGCAACCTTATAGCGAACCCAACCTTTACCAACCAAGCTTCTGGTTGGTCGACGACCTCTCCGAGAAAGAGAATCGGCGAGGCGTCGCACCTCGACCTCCCCACGAAGCTCCTCAACGGTCAAAGAAACCTCAAACAAGCTAACGGTAATCACTTTGCGCTTGCGTGGAATCTTAAGCCACAGGATACCGATGCTTATTTTGAACCCGGATCAACCTACACCACCTTTTCCACCCAGAGCGGCTCCACGTACGAGTGGGGCCTCAACCATCGCGCCGCAACCGAACATGACGTGCTGATGCTCACGATGGGTCCTCAACAGGCGAATCTGTCGGTTAACAACGCAGGCCAAGACCAGCTCATGCAGCTGCGGACTTGGCTTAAGGCGCAGGGCAAGATGCCCCAGGGAAATACCGTTGAGCAGTACACCGTTTACAGCGATTCCTTTGCTGCAAATGGCGGCTTTGCTGGTAGCAGCGCCGACGGACCCCACTTCTCGTTTGAGCAGGGCGACGGTCGCATTGCGCTTTCTGTGTGGCTCGTAAGCTCTAACGGACAGGGTTGGTTCTCATTTGGCACCAACAGTACACACTATTATCGAGCGCTTCCCGAGCAAGACGATGAGTTTGCCTATCGGGCAGTCTATACCGCAGCGTCCGAAAATACGATGCTTGCACTAACTTGCTACGATTCAAATCTTACGGGGGCAAACGAACAATACCGGGAGTGGTTTGGCAATCTGGTCAATGACGTTCACGTGGAAAAGCAGGGCACGCGTGACATTTATACTGACTTTGGCAAGGTATATCAAGAAAATTCGTCCGAGACCATGACAACGTTAAATAACTATGCGTTCTCGACCTCGAATCTTAAGAACGAAAATACGAACATTGCTAACGGCAGTTTTGAAGACGATATACATCTAGGGAACAAGAGCACCAGCAAGTTTACGCTGTGCTCGCCCCATTGGCGCACGACCGAGACGGACCATCGTATCGAGATCGTTGCCCAGAACGACTACTATATCGACCCAGTTGGACATTCTGTTCCATTTGCACCCTCGGATGGCGAGTACGCCGCCGAGCTCAACGCACACGAGGCGAGTTCGCTCTACCAATATGTGACGACCGAGCCGGGAAAACAGTATGAGTGGGGGCTCGACCACCGCGGCCGCTCGGGTCGAGACGCCACGGCCCTTATCATCGGTCCGCGACAAGAAAACGAGCCGTACAAGGACAATCAAAAGGCACTCGATCAGTACCAGCAAATTGTTCAATGGATTCAAATGAGCGTCGACAACTATGTCGGCTTGGATGTGGTCAATTTTTCCCAATCGGGCTGCAGCAAAAAGATCATCCTGTATTCAACCAAGTTTGACAAAGTGGGCGGATTTGCCAATGCGTCCAGCGGAAGCGCGTTCTCATGGACGGCCGATGCGGAGCATACCGAAAAATGGTGCGTATGGATCATGGCGTCCGAAAACGACGCGTGGGCTTCCTACGGTTCCAACGCGCTCGAGCAGAGCAAAAAGGTTGACTACGACTATACCTACACCATTCCGGATGGCCAAAACCAGAGCGTCTTTGCTTTTGTGGCCTACAACACGGCCAACGGGAGCAATTCGACCGGCAACTTCCTCGACAATATCTCGTTTAGGGAGTTCTATCGCATCGAGACATACACGACGCCCAACGGAAGCGGAACGTATTTTTATAACGCCAATACCAAGACGGCGGACTTTACCTATGCCAAAAACTACGTAGGTAAACAGGAGAAGAACTCCTACTTTATGGTCGATGCCAAACGCGATGACGGGGCAGTCTTTATCGGTGCTTTTGTCAACGGCGAGTTCTATTCCGCAGACGACGACGCACATTGGACCAGATTGGAAGATGGTACCTATCGCTTTGAGGCCGACAAGGTCACAAAGCACTACAAAGTGCACCTCGTGTTTTCCAAGGCAGGCGTTCAATACGATGTGAACGGCGGCAAAGCGTATCACTACGATCCGCACAATGAGTCCACGGGCGATTTCGTACAGCTTTCTGGCGCTGGAGCGAGCTATACCTCCCATGCTGCCGTTGGACAAAACGACGACTGGAAGTTTATGGGCTGGGAGTACGCGGGCTCGGGAAAAGCCGTTCGCTTCGATGCCAAACACACGGTGACCCATACAGCTCCCGAGGGCACCACGGATTCCGGCACTCTTACCATTAAGGGCAAGAAGGTCAATCCGGATACCGGTGCTGTGGGCGATGCGGTAACCGTCGAAAACATTCCCGAGAGCCAGGGCGCGACGTTCGTGGCGCAATGGAAGTATCGTCAGGCCTTTGTTGCCCAGCTTAAAAATGCCGATGGCACGTGGAGCAACGTAACGACGGGCGGCACGGTCAGCTCCAAGCTTAAGGGGGCAAAGGGCTCCATCGATGCCGGGGATGGCTCGGGCAAGGACGAGGACGCGTACAAAAAATCGGGCGTTGCCTACTTTGTGGATGACGGCACGTTTGTGGAGGCGGTGGCCGCTCCCAAGGAGGGCTATCACTTTGAGGGTTGGTACGACCTATCGAATCCGGACGCCCCGGAGCTGCTGTCGTCTTCACCCACCTATACGTACAACGTGAAGGACCGCCATACGGGATGCGTATACGCACGATTCACCCCGCGCACCTACACACTCAAGGTTTCCAAGAGCGTTACGGGCAATATGGGCGACAAGCGTGCCTACTTTAAGATGACGGCGACCTTTACGGGCCTCAAGGCTGGTCAGACCTACGCCATCGAGTATTCGGATGCGTCTGCCCAAGGCAGCCATGCGCTCGTGGCGCGACCGAATGATCGGGCCGAGACCGTGGAAAACAAGACGGCCTTTACGGCCGATGGCCAGGGCAAGGCGACCGTGCCGTTTGCCGTTAAGGACGGCCTGACCGTTTCGATTAAGGCGCTGGATTACAACGCGGTCTATACCGTGAGCGAAGACGATTATTCGTCGTTGGGGTACCACGCCGAGCTTGCGGGTGCGAGCGGCACGCTCAACGGTCCGCGTGTGACCGTTGCCGTTGAAGCTAAGGCCACCAATTCCCGACAGGTCGCGGTGCCTACGGGTATTACGCGCAACCCCATCTATGCCCTGGCGATTTTGGCCGCCGGCGTGCTGTTGGCTACGGGCATGGTTGCGCTGCGTTTACGCCGCGGCTCCAAGAGGGGCGGGCGCCTATGAGAAGACATGGCGCCAGCAATGCTGGTGATGGGCCAGCCGCACGAGCGGCCCCGCAGGGAAGACCCCGGGGCTCGCGGTATTCGGCCGCGTCGAACGTGAGGTTGGGCGCCCATGCGGCGCCAGATCTGGGAGAAGCGGACGACCGGCGCGATATCGTGGGTTTTCTGGCGCGCTTGGCATTTTTTGTCGTGACGCTCTGGCTGCTCTTTGGCGTGGTCTTGGGCGTGGGTGCAGTCACGACTGGCGAGATGGCCCCGCGTATCTGTTCGGGTGACGTCATGCTCTACTGGAGGTTCAGCCAGAGCTTCAACGAGGGTGACGTGGTGGTATACACCGCGGATGGCGCAGAGCGCCTAGGCCGCGTGGTTGCCCGTCCCGGTGATGAGGTCACGATTACCGAGGAAGGCGAGCTCATGGTTAACGGGGCTGTTGTTGTGGAAAGCGACATCACCACGCCGACGCCGCGCTATGAGTCTGCTGTGGACTATCCCGTGCGCCTGGGAACGGATGAGTTCTTTGTACTGGCAGATTTGCGTGAGGGCGGCCACGACAGCCGCCTGTACGGGCCGATTGCCCGCTCGCAGATCAAGGGCAACGTGATCAGCGTGCTGCGCAGGTCGAACCTGTAGGCACGGAGATTGGTTTTATTAAGGGCATATGCCCGAGAGGAAGGATACAACATGAAAACTGGAAAGAGACGACTGACAGCATTTGCAGTTGTGGCTGCCACGATGCTGCTGGCTTTGGTGGGAGTTGTCGCGCCCGCGTGGGCGGAGGACAGTGCCGCTCAACCGCATCTGCCGGTAAAAGACAACAAGGTTACGATCACCTCGACGCTTACCATGAATGAGAATGCCGTGGTGCCTAATGCGACGTTTAACTATTCGATTGCGCCGGCGGATGAGGAGAGTGAGCTTACGAGCACGAGCGGTATGCCCGTTTATGCTGGAGTGACAGACGCCGTCACGCTTTCGCCGACTTCCGTTAATTTTTCCAACAAAGACCTTACAAGCACAGAGAATACCGGTGAGAAAACTAAGACAATAACCGCCAAACTGAGTGCCGAAATTAAAACCTCTCTGTTCAAGGCTCCGGGTATCTATCGATATAAAATTACGCAGACGCCGTCAGGGCTGGACGGTCTCAACGTTACATACAATGAGCTCTTCCTGGATGTTTACGTAGAAAACGAAGAGAATGGCGGTTCGGGCTATGTTGTTAAGGGCTGTATTCTTAGAACAGAAGCAGGCTCGGGCGAGAAGACCGCAGGTTTTTTGAACAAATATGTCACCCATAAGCTGACCATCACAAAGGTCGTCATGGGCAACCAAGGTGACAAGAATAAGGACTTTAATTTTACCTTCACGATTAAAGGCGCTGACGGGGAGAGCTATGAGTACGCCACTGTGAAAAACGGTGCCACCACCATGAGCCAAACTCCAGCTACGTCGGGAACTGCGGTTACCGTAAGCCTTAAGCATGGGGAATCCGTCATCGTTTACGGTCTCTCATCGGAGGATAAATTCGCCGTAACTGAGGCGGATTATCATGGCGACGGTTATAAGACGTCGTACAAGATTGGTGATGGCACCAATTCGACAGAAGGTAGCTCTATTGTCGAGAAAGCTATCGGTGCTTACGACACCACGGTGATCTTTACCAACACCAAGGATGTTACCGTTCCGACCGATGTTATTCGGACGGTCGTTCCCTATGCGGCAATCGTCGCGTTTGCTGCCGTGATGGGCGTGGTCTTCTTCCGTCCTCGTCGTAATCGTCGTTAAAACAGCGAGGATTACAGCCGATGGAGCTTAAACGCATAGCTCGGCTGGCGAGAGCCGGCGACCGCGTGCTTACGTGGTTTGCCGGCTTTCTCGTGCTGCTCATGCTGCTGTACGGGGGCTATTCGCTGTGGGATACAAACAACGTTATGAACGGCGGGTTCATCAGCGATGAGCTGCTGCACTACAAACCCACCGGGACCAACGATTGCGCACGCCTGCAGGATCTGATGGCCAAAAATCCCGACGTTGTCGGATGGGTCACCATCGATGGCACCAACATCGATTATCCCTTCGTTCAGGGAAAAGATAACCAGGAATACCTCAACAAAAACGTGTTGGGGGAGTCCGCGGTTTCGGGAGCGGTGTTTTTGGATACGCGCAACAGCCGCGCGATGACCGATCCCTACAATCTGCTCTATGCGCACCACATGGATAACGGTGCGATGTTTGGCGATGTCGATCGGTTTCTAGACAGGGGCTTCTTTGACCTGCACCGCACGGGCACGCTCTACACAAAGGATGGGGCGTTCCGGCTGCGCATCGTTGCCGTGTGTTCGTTTGCTGCGAGTGATGACATTATCTTTGGGCCGGGAAACCTGGACCAGGCCTCGATGCAGACGCTGCTCACGCATATCTCGCAGACGGCGGTGCATGCGGACATGGATGACGTTGGCCCTGATTCGCGCATCATCGCTCTTTCTACCTGCAGTGATAAAACAAACGGGCGCCGAGCACTTATAGCAGAGGTCTTGTAGCTCATTGAATATTCCGATTAAGCTGCGCCCCATAGGCTGCATCAAGTTTGAGGCTCTCGGTCCATCATGGTAGAGTTGTCCGCGCGTGAATTTCGGCACACTGCGCGCTATCTGAGCTTTTACCGTTTGGAGGAGTGAGCTTGTGAATGCTTCTGTCGCCAAGAAGGCCAGCCAGGCGGTGCGCCTTCTGATGATGGCGCTCACGGCAGTTCTTATCTTTTTCTTCATCAATGTCATGTTGCTCGTCTCCGACATCCAGGGCACGGCGCGCGTGGTCAACTACGCCGGTCTGGTGCGCGGCACCACGCAGCGAATCGTTAAGCTCGAGGATGCAGGCCAGCCACAAGACGACCTGCTCAAGGCCGTTGATTCATACATTAGTGGTTTGCGCTACGGAAGCGACGACCTCAATCTCGTCCGTCTCGATGACGATGAGTATCAGGCAAAGATGACCGAGCTCGCGAGCTATTTTGACAAGCTTCGCACCGAGATTGCCCGTGTGCGCGAAGTCGGCTACGAGAACACCGACATCATCGCCATGAGCGAGGAGTTCTTTGGCATTTGTGACGATGCCACGAGGCTTGCGGAGGACTACTCCCAGGAGAAGGCCACGGCGCTCAATCGCCTTGAGGGTTTGGTGATTATCGACATCGTGGGCCTGGTGGCGACCTTTGCGGTCGAACTTGCTCGCGCGGTGCGCACTGCCGCGCTCAATCGCGAGCTGCAGAACAAAGTCTATCTCGATGAAGCCACGGGACTGCCCAACAAGAACAAGTGCGAGGAAATCTTGGGGCAGGGGCATCCCGTTTCCGCCGAAGCGCCTGTTGCGCTGTGTGTTTTCGATCTTAACAATCTGCATACGGTCAATAACAGCTTTGGCCACGAGAAGGGTGACGAGTACATCCGTTCTTTTGCCCAGCAGCTGGGGTGCGTGGCGTCCGAGACCTGCTTTGTGGGCCGCGACGGCGGCGATGAGTTTATCGCGGTGCTGTGGGATGCCGATCGAGCTGCCGTGGAATCCTGTCTCGCTCGGATTCGTGCGAACGTGAGCGAGTATTCCGAGGCTCACCCCGACATGCCTATCAGCTACGCGGTGGGCTATGCGCTTTCCAGTGATTATGATGAACCGCCCACGATGCGCGAGCTCTTTTCCCAAGCCGACAAAAACATGTACATCGACAAGAACCGCGTAAAGACAGCCGAGGCAGCTGGGCCGCAACGCGAGGAGCGGTAAGCCTGTAACAGAGGGCATAGAAAAGCCTCCGCAGCTCGTGTGGCTGCGGAGGCTTTATTCGTTGCGGTGCATTGTGTTTGGGTCGTTGAGATGAGTCGATTTGCCCCGAAAGAGGAGGGCATTGACCTTAGGGTCATGCCCGACGAATGAGCGGCAAATCGGCCATCTCGGCGAGCCGAACTACTCCAGCTCAAACGCTCCGGTATAGAGCTGGTAGTAATACCCGCGCTTGGCGATCAGCTCGTCGTGGTTGCCGCGCTCGATGATGCGGCCGTGGTCCAGACAGATGATCGCGTCGGAGTTGCGCACGGTGGACAGGCGGTGTGCGATGACAAACGTCGTGCGGCCTTCCATGAGCTTGTCCATGCCGGCCTGCACGATAGCCTCGGTGCGGGTATCGATGCTCGACGTGGCCTCGTCCAGAATCATTGCCGGCGGATCGGCGACGGCGGCGCGTGCGATCGAAATCAGCTGACGCTGGCCCTGCGACAGCTGCGCGCCGTTGCCGGTGAGCATGGTGTCGTAGCCGTCGGGCAGGCGGGTGATAAAGTCGTCCGCGCCCGCGAGCTTGGCCGCCGCGATGCACTCCTCGTCGGTGGCATCCAGATTGCCGTAGCGGATGTTATCCATCACGGTGCCGGTGAACAGGTTTACGTCCTGCAGCACCACGCCCAGCGAGCGGCGCAGGTCTGCCTTGCGGATCTTGTTGACGTTGATGCCGTCGTAGCGAATCTTGCCGTCGGCGATGTCATAGAAGCGGTTGATGAGGTTGGTGATGGTCGTCTTACCGGCACCGGTGGCGCCGACAAACGCGACCTTCTGGCCCGGCTTGGCAAACACGGACACGCCGTGCAGCACCTCGTGGTCGGGCGTGTAGCCAAAGTCGACGTTGTCCATGACCAGGTCGCCACGCAGCGGCACGTACTCGATCTCGCCGGTTGCGCGGTGCGGATGTTTCCACGCCCACATGCCGGTGTGGTGGTCGGCCTCCTCGAGCTGCCAGGTGTCGGGGTTGACCTGCGCGTTGACGAGCGTCACATAGCCTTCGTCGGCTTCGGGCTCCTCGTCGATGAGCTCAAAGATGCGGTCGGCGCCGGCGAGGCCCATGACCACTGCGTTGATCTGCTGCGAGATCTGACCGATCTGTCCGCAGAACTGCTTGGTCATGTTGAGGAACGGCACTACGACGGCGATGGACAGCGTCATGCCCGAGATGCTCAGATTGGGCACGCCCAGCGCCAGGAAAATGCCGCCTGCCAGTGCGACCAGCACGTAGAGCAGGTTGCCCAGGTTCATAAGGATAGGCATGAGGATGTTGGCGTACATGTTGGCCTTCTGCGAGACCTCGAAGAGCTTTTCGTTGCGCTCGTCAAAATCGGCCTCGGCGGCAGACTCGTGGCAGAATGCCTTGACGACCTTCTGGCCGTTCATGACTTCCTCGATATGGCCCTCGACCACGCCGAGCTCGGTCTGCTGCGCAATGAAGAAGCGCGCGGAGTTGGAGCCGAGCAGCTTGGTCATAAAGGTCATAAAGGCGACGCCGGCCACAATGACCAGGCACATCCACACGCTGTAGTACAGCATGATAAAGAACACCGTGACGATGACGATGGTCGTCATGAGCAGGTTGGGCAGCGACTGGCTGATCATCTGGCGCAGCGTGTCGATGTCGTTGGTGTAGTGGCTCATGATGTCGCCGCGCTGATGCGTGTCGAAGTAGCGAATCGGCAGGTCCTGCATACGGTTGAACATCTTCTCGCGCAGCTTTTCGAGCGAGCCCTGCGTGACGATGGCCATGGCGCGGTTCCAGAAGAGCGAAGACAGGATGCCGATGCCGTAGATGCAGGCGAGGGTGGTCACGAGCTGTGCGATCTTGGGCTGTGCGGCTTCCCAATCGCCCGACTGCCACGATTCGCTAATAATCTGCAGAGCGCTCTGAAGGAAGGTCGCACCGATGGAGTTGATGATGGCGCAGAGCACCACGCCGACAACGACGAGGGGCAAAAGCACGGGGTAGAAGCCAAAGAGCGTCTTGATGAGGCGCGACATGGTGCCGCCCTTGCGGTTGAGTGCGCGCTCGGCGGTCGTTGCCTTATTCATGTGCCTCGCCTCCTTCCTGGGTCTGAGCTTGCGTTACGGATGCCTCGGTGTCGGCCTCGACGGCTCCTTCGCCCTCGGCAGACATCTTGTTTTGCGAGGTAAAGGTCTCGCGGTAGATCTCGCTCGTCTTGAGCAGCTCGTCATGGTTGCCGATCTGCGCGATACGGCCACCCTCCATGACGATGATGCGATCGGCGTCCTGCACGGAGCTGATGCGCTGGGCGATGATGAGCTTGGTCGTGTTGGGCAGATAGCTTGCCAACCCTGCGCGGATCTTGGCGTCGGTCTTGGTGTCGACAGCGCTGGTGGAGTCGTCCAGGATTAAGATCTTGGGGCGACGCAGCAGGGCACGCGCAATGCACAGGCGCTGCTTCTGACCGCCGGAAACATTGGAGCCGCCCTGTTCGATCCAGGTGTCATAGCCCTTGGGGAAGCCATCGACAAACTCGTCGGCGCAGGCCAGATGTGCCGCCTCGCGGACTTCCTCGTCGGTGGCGTTCGGGTCGCCCCAGCGCAGGTTCTCGGCAATGGTGCCGCTAAACAGCACGTTTTTCTGCAGCACCATGGCCACTTGGTGGCGCAGCGCGTCCAGGTCGTAGTCGCGTACGTCCATGCCGCCCACGCGCACGGTGCCTTCGGTGGCGTCGTACAGACGGGCGATGAGGTTTACAAGCGTGGACTTGGCCGAGCCGGTACCGCCGATGATACCGATGGTCTCGCCGCTCTTAATGTGCAGGTCGATATCGTCGAGCGCCTGGCGCTTCGCATGCGCGGAATACTTAAAGCTCACGTGGTCAAAGTCGATGGAACCGTCGGCAACCTCGAGCACGGGCTCGGCGGGATCGGCGATCGTGGGCTCGGCGGCCAGCACCTCGGTAATGCGGTGCGCCGATTCGTCGGCCATGGTCACCATGACAAAGATCATCGACAGCTGCATCAGGCTCATGAGGATCGCGAAGCCATAGGTAAAGATCGAGGAGAGCTGGCCCACGTCGAACAGCGTGCCCTGGCTCGTGATGATGAGCTTGGATCCCAGGTAGATGATGATGACAAATGCGCCGTTGACGCAGATGTTCATCATGGGGTTGTTAAAGGCGAGCAGCTTCTCGGCGCGGGTGAAGTCCATCTGGACGTCGTGCGCGGCGGTGGCGAACTTCTCCTTCTCAAAGTCTTCGCGCACGTAGCTCTTGACCACGCGCATGCCGGTGACGTTTTCCTCGACGGACTCGTTAAGGGCGTCGTACTTGTGGAACACGCGCGAGAAGATGGGGCGTACCTTAAAGATGATAAAGAACAGTCCAAAGCCCAGCAGCGGAATGATGACCAGGTAGACCATGGCGACGCTGCCGCCCATGGCGTAGGCCATGGCAAAGGCAAAGACCAGCACCAGCGGCGCGCGCACGGCGATGCGGATGAGCATCATAAAGGCCTGCTGCACGTTGTTGATGTCGGTGGTGAGGCGGGTGACGAGCGAGGAGCTCGAGAACTCATCGATGTTGGCAAAGCTGAACGTCTGGATCTTGTAGAACAGGTCGTGACGCAGGTTCTTGGCGAAGCCGCAGCTCGCATGACTGCAGGTGACGCCGGCAGCGGCACCAAAAGCGAGCGACGTCAGTGCGATGAGCACCAAAAAGCCTGCGGTGGGAAGCATCTGGGCGACGGTGGCACCGTCTTTGATGGCGTCGATCATGTCGGCGGTGATAAACGGGACCATCATTTCGCAGAGCACCTCGCCAAGCACCAGCAGCGGCGTGGCGATCGTGACCGTCTTGTAATCGCGGATGCTTCCCATGAGGGTTTTAATCATCCAGTTCCTCCCAGGTTACGCGGATTTTTTCGAGCATCTCGGCGAGCTGTTCGCGCTCGTCGTGCGTAAGGGCGCTAAAGGCCTGTTCCCTAAAGCGAATGCGGGCTGCCTGCTCAACACGGGCCTTTTCCCATCCCGCTTCGGTCAGGCGGATGGTGAGCTGCCGACGGTCTTTGGGATTGCGACTGCGCTCGATAAGACCGCCCAGTTCGAGCTTGGACAGAATCTCGGAAAGGGACCCTGGCTTGAGGTCGAAGTGCATGCCGAGCTCCTGTTGGGACAGCTCGCCGGTCGGCTGCTTGGCGAGTAGGCAGACAATAGGCGCCTTGCCAGATATGCCGCCGCCGTGAAAATGCATGTAATGGCCGCAAAAACCCAGGCCGCTCAGGATGCGCTTGGCGAGTTTGTCTTCGGCGCTGACCGCTTCGGGTACATCCGCCGGCTGTGACGGGTCGCCGCCGGGCCCGTGCGAACAAAGGTTAAGAGGTTCATCGCACATGAATCAGTGTTGCTCCTTTCTTTAGTTAGGTAGTGGAATTGTTTTGTGCCTAACCAATTTAGGAGTGTGAGAAATCAATGTCAAGGTGCCAAACTTATTAAGTTACGGCGTTTTGCCAAACGCCGTAACCGCTCGACGCTGCAAACGCTCCTAAGCGGCAATCTGGCGTTCAATCGTCGGGCATGGCCACAAGGCCTATGCCCTCCTCTTTCACGCCACCTTGCTCGCTTAGGAACGTTTTCGCTGTCCGTCCTCAACCTGTGATTCCGCCACGGTCCGTTTCGGTGCATGCAATCCCTTGGGGACGGAGGAAAAGGGATCATTTTCCGTAACCTTTCCGCAACAATTTACCCTTCGCGCTGCTCGACTCCGCTCACAACGTCCCCTGCGCTACACTTAGTCGCACTGTGGCGCTGCTGCGCCGTGCCCGAACCAAGGGAGACCCTCATGAAGAACACTCAGCTGCTGCTGATCAACGATATGTGCGGCTACGGCAAGGTCGCGCTTTCCGCCATGCTGCCGGTGCTGTCGCACATGGGCTACCGCATCCACAACCTGCCGACGGCACTTGTGTCCGATACGCTCAACTATCCCAAGTTCTACATCCACGACACCACCGAGTACGTGCGCCAGAGCCTCGCCATCTGGGAGGAGCTCGGCTTTGAGTTCGACGCCATCTCTACCGGCTTTATCGTGACCGAGGAAGAGACGCGCATCATTTCGGACTTCTGCCACCGTCGCGCGCAAAAGGGTACCAAGGTGTTCGTCGACCCCATCATGGGCGACAACGGCAAGCTCTACGCCGGCGTGCCCGAGTCCACGATCGGTCTCATGCGCAGCCTGCTCGAGTGCGCCGACTATGCGGTGCCAAACTACACCGAGGCGTGCCTGCTCACCGATACGCCCATTGCCGAGCAAATCACGCCCGATGAGGGCCGCACTCTTGTGGATGCCGTGCGTGCCCTGGGCGCCAAGTCGGTGGTCATTACGAGCGCTGTGGTCGACGGTGCGAATGTCGTCATCGGTTACGACCATGTGGCGGGGGAGCACTTCACGATTCCCTTTGAGCTCATTCCGGTCTATTTCCCGGGCACGGGCGACACGTTCTCGGCGGTGCTCGTCGGCCGCGTTATGGCCGGTTGGAGCCTGCAGCGCGCGACGTCCGATGCCATGCGCGTGGTGGCTGGGCTTATCGAGCGCAATGCCGACCAAGAGGACAAGTCGGCTGGCCTTCCCATCGAGGCCTGCCTGGATGTGATTGACCATGAGTAATGCTGGCGAGGGCGGCGCCAAGCCTGCGGGCGAGAACAAGCCGCTCGGCGCGCCGCGGGGCAAGCGTCCGCGCATCCGCGTGAGCTGCGTGGACCAGCTGGGTGCGTGCCGCTGCCACCATGGTCACAAGCCGGGCGACGTTTTTGACTTCGACCGAGACCGCGGCAAGATGTGCGCCATGGCCTGCCATGTGGGCTTTCCCTATATCGATATCCTGCGCTATGGCGGAACCGTGCCTGGCAACGAGCCCGGCACGGCAAAGTTCTGCTGCCCCGAAGTCGATACACTGAACATTTGGCTCGCCGAGATCGTCGACGAGTAGTCGAGCGTGGATTTTCTCCCGTTTAGAGCGTACTTGAGCGCTCAAAGTGGGAGATTGTCCACACTCAATTTGTATGCGGGAGATTATCCACGCTCATTTTGCGCCGAAGACGTGGCCCGCGACCTCGCTTACCTACAGCTGCTCGAGCATAGCGGTACAACCGGCGAGCACGTCGCGGTAGGTGGCGTCGAAGTTGCCGGTGTACCAGGGATCGGCCACGTCGCCGGGGCGCTCGGTCCAATCGAGCAGGCGCGTAATTTTGCCGTCGGGGTCGTCGCCAAAGATGCGACGCAGGTCACGCGCGTTCTCGGCATCCATATAGACAATGTGATCCCAGTCGCCATACTCCGCGCGACGCACCTGACGTGCGCGATGTGCGACGACGGGAATCCCGACCTCGCGCAGCTTGGCGACCGTGCCACGATGCGGCGGGTTGCCGATCTCCTCGGTTGAGGTCGCTGCGGAATCGATGACAAACTCCGACTCGCGCCCAGCGCGGCGCACGAGCTCGGTAAACACCGACTCAGCCATCGTCGAGCGACAGATATTCCCGTGGCAAATAAACAGTACGTGCTGCATATGATGGTTCCTTTCTGGGCGGTCGCGCGGGGGTTACAGACTGCCCTTGAGGCAGTTTGCTCCGATAAAGCCCGCTGCGTACAAGGGGAGATGGCGCAGCTCGCGTCCGTCATCGGTTTCGCTGCGGGCAAAATTGTTCTCGGACAATATGTAGGCATACGGCGACCGGGCTTTTTCCATAAACGACCCGAGCGTTCTCGCGCGCACGTTGCGTGCGGATTTTACCTCGACGGGAACGATCTCCATACGGTCGGTCTGAAGTAGAAAATCGAGCTCGCCGTTCGTCTTCCAAGACGACGGTGGCATCCAGTAATACGTCTGCAAACCATTGCCCGAAAATGCCTGCATGACCGAGTTCTCCGCCAAGGCACCTCGAAAGTCGGAAGACAGCGCAATGGCGGAATCCTCTTTGAGGTCGAGCCAGAGTCGCGGGTTGATACCGAGTTTGTAGAACATGAGGCCCGTATCGAGAAGATAGACCTTAAAGAAGCTCCCGTCTTCGTCGTCGAAGGGGACGAGGGGAGGTTCGATGCCTTCGGTCAGGTTGTTGACCGATATGATGCCGGCGCCCTCGAGCCAGTCGAGTGGCTCGATGAGCTTTGAGCGTCGGCCTCCGCGTTCGACCTCGGAGTACTTGAATTTCTTGGTTGAGGATCGTAGCAGCTGGGATGGAATGGAGCGCCAGACCTTGCGCGCTGCTACGCCGCTGATCCCGTTTTCGGGGTCGGTCATATCGGCGGTGTAGGTCTCGTCGATTTCGCGCTGCTCGACGCGCGCGTCTTCGATGGAAAGCGTCTTGCGATATGCGTTGACGGCGGCGGGCATGCCGCCCACGATTTGGTATCGATGAAACAGGTTGAGCGCGGCTTGGTGTGCGGCGTAGGTCTCGAGCGTGTCGGCGTGGGCACGAACGGCATCGGCCATCTGCTCCTCGCCGAGCGCCCAGAGAAACTCCTCGAACGACATGGGATGCATGGTCTCTTGGCGGACGCCACTGGGAAAAGGCAGCTTGCGCTTGCGCGTGGCGACGCCGAGCTGACTGCCGGTCGCGCATATGCGCCAGCCCGAACCCGAGAAAAAGCGAAGCGAGTTGAGCGCCCGTTCACAGAGCTGAACCTCGTCAAACAGGATGAATGCGGTTTCTTTGCGAATGGGGGTGCGTTTATAGTCTGAGATTCGTGCCACGATGGTGTCAACGTCGTCGGTGGGGCAGTCGAACAGCGGGGCAATCAGCTCAAGATCGGTCTGAAAGTCGAGTTTGACAAACGCATCGCCGGCGATTCGTCTGCCGATTTCCTCGGCAGCGTACGTTTTGCCCACGCGTCGTGCGCCACGGATGAGGAGGGCGCGCGAGGCGTCCTTTGTCGCCCATGATTCGATAACGGATTCGATTGATCTGCGCATGGGGCTGCCTTTCCAATTTCATGTACTTCAAATACATAGTTTAGTACGATTTCGTGTACTTGAAATACACGAAATCGTGGAAAAACGTGTATTTCAAGTACACGAAATTGAACCGCTGGAGCCTGCGGGCGGATAAACACTGCTCGTATGGTGTGGTTTTCATCGGACGCCCGCCGCGCTGAGCTGTACTTGCGCCTGCCTCGATCCCACCCCTATGCCTGCATCGAAGATTGTGCTGCCCGCTTGCGCTCCCAGCGTGCCAGCTTGATCGTCACTAGCGTGAGTATCCAGGCTACGAGCGAGAATGCGGCGCCAACCGCGCCCACGTAGGCAATGCCAATCCCGCTTACCACGGCGCCGCCCACCGCGGTGCCAAACGAAATGCCAACGTTAAATGCCATGGGCTCCACCGAACTCGCGAGCACCATCGATTTGGGATGGCGGCTGCGGGCCACGTCCATAAAGTGCGTGATGCACGAGACCGAAAACAGGTACATGAGCATCGCCAGGCTAAAGACAAAGACAAGCGCGAGGGGCATGGTGCCGCCAACGGCAAACAGCCCAAACAGAGCCGCGGCCTGGAGCACAAACGTCACGAGCAGCGCCCTCATGCCAAAGCGCGCATCGATCCATCCGCCCAGGATGTTCGAGATCAGGCAGAACACGCCGTAGGCCATAAGGGTGGTGCTCGCCTGAACGGTGCCCATGCCCAGCACCTGCTCCAGATAGGGCGTCACGTAGCCGTAGAACACATAGACCGAGCCCACGCCAAACAAGAAGATGAGCATGCCGGTGATGATGCTCGGCTCGCGCAGAAGCCCCGCCTGCTCGCGGAAGGTGGCAGGCTCGTCGGTTTGTCCGGCGCGCGGCATAAACGCCACGAGCGCGGCGCAGATCAGAACGGCGAAGGTCAGCGTGCCGTACATGGCAACGTGCCAGTCGAGCGTGTCGGCCACAAACTTGCCGATCGAGGTCACAAAGACCATCGCCACGGAGAATGCGCCGTACACCACCGAGATAGCGAGTGAGGTCTGCTGCGGGGACAGCAGCTCGGGGATATACGTCACGCCCACGGCGAGCAGTGCGCCCGAGACGGAGCCCAAGATGATGCGCGAGGCAAACAGCACTTGGAAGTTGGGCGCCAACGCCATGACAAGATTACCGAGTACAAAGACAATGCTGTAGCACACGAGTAACTGGTAACGGCGGAAGCGTCCCGTGCTGAGCGCAAGCGCCGGCGTTGCGATGGCGTAGACGAGCGCGAACACGCTGATGAGTTGGCCTGCGGTGGCAAGTGAGATGCCGAGCTCCGTCGCCAGGTCGCTCTCGATGCCGATGACCACGAACTCCGAGCAGCCGAGCGAAAAGCCTAACAACACGAGCAGCGCTAGGCAGAGGTTGGTGCGCGCGGGGGAAAGCGCGGCAGCGGTTGATGCTGTTGTGGACGAGGTTGCGGTGGTCAAGGCGGTTGCTCCCATGTTGCGTTATATGAGCTAGATTCAGTCTCTGCAACTCTAGCAGAATACGACAAGAAGCAGCGCCTTTGTCACGGTCTGCGCTTGCCTGTATAGTCGCAATACAGGCGAAGATGGTCTCAGGTACATCGCGGGCGACAGGAGATCCCATGGGTATGCACACGACAAAGGTTGCAGTGGGCGAGGGCAAGTTTACGCTCGAGGCCCAGCTGACGGTGACGCCGCGAGGCATGGCGGTGTACGCCTGCTCGCCGGAGTTCGCACACCTGGGCGCCACGGCGCAGGCCATTCCGCGTCCCGAGCCCGGACGCACGGCGACTGTGAGCATCCTTGCCGTTCCGTGCCATCGCGACGAGATCCCGGCGCACGACATTGCGGCGGCGCTCGCTACGCGCTTTGGTGTGCCGGTAACCGCAAGCATGGGTTTTCATGTTGAACAGGCGAGCAAGGACGACTTGCAGCGCGTGCTCAATACCACGAAGGAGCTCATCGTCGCGCTCGAAGAAACCGCGGCCCGCATCTTGCGCGCCGGCTGGGATGAGGGCGGTGCGGGTGCCGAGGTCGTGGCGGTCGATGCCGCGACGGGCAAAGCGCTCGCTCCCGTCGATCGCATCAAAGCTCATACCGGCGAGGGTATCCTGCACCAAGCATTCCTGACGCTTCTGGTCGAGGGCCAGGGCGAAAACATGCGCCTGCTGCTCTGTCGCCGCAGCCCGCTCAAGCGCCTGTGGGGCGGGGTGCTGGCCGATAGCTGCGCCGGCCATCCGCTCCCGGGGGAGGGCGTCGCCGCCGCGACGGCGCGTCGCATCAACGAAGAGCTCGGCATCATGCGCGAGCCGGACGAGCTCAAGCATCTGGGGCACGTGGTGTACCGCGAGGATCACGGCGACGGCCGCTGTGAGTGCGAATGGTGCGAGGTCTACCTGGCCCGTGTTAAGCCGGGCGAGCTGCACATCAACCAAGAGGAAATATCGGAAGTACGCCGCGTGGCCCTCTCCGAGCTCGACGGCTATCTGCAAGGTCATCCCGAGCAGTTGGCCCCCTGGCTCCGCGAGGCCCTCAGCGATCCGTCTATCCGCACGGCCCTCGCCATGTAATCGCTGCCCAAACCATCACAACATTCGATGAAAATCTCGAAAACGAGGAAAAGCGTCGAATGTTGTGACGCTTTTCCTGTCTGTGCCGGCGAGCTCCCGTGTCATCTGGGGGTATAAGGCTAGCAAGTGTTTATTTGCGAGGCCAAGGGGGCGCCCCGTATGGATATCGATAACTTTGAATGGTGGTATAGCGAGGGCGAGGCTCCGGACGAAGAGTGGGACGAGCCCGCGCCGTGTGACGTGTCGAGCGACGAGGACGAGACCGGCAACGATGCCGGTGTCGAGCCTGAAGCCGCCTCCGATGCCGCCGAACCCCTAACCTTTGAACAGGCTTGGGCCCAGGCCGAGGCCGACGAGGCGAAGGCCGATGCCACGGCCACGCTCGGCGAGCCGGCTGATATGTCGATCTCGCCGGCAAAGACCCCACAGCCGCGCCATACCATCGACCCCGGCAGCACGGCATCCTTCAGCATGCTCGACGTGCCCGCGCAGGGTGCCCAGGCGCCCGCCCCCACCCATCGCCCCAACCTGGCTCGCGAGGAAGACGCGGGCCGTCGCTCTCCGCTCGGCCCCATTCTCATCGCCTTTATGGCCGGCGTCATCGCTTGCTCGGCGATCGGCAGCATCTGGGGTCATGTCGAGCAGCAGCGCCAAGACGCCGCCAAGGTCGAGATGTCTGTCGAGCAATCGCTCAGCCGCACGCGCTCGGTGCATGTATCGGTCGAGGTCAAGGACGGCGCGACGTGGGACACCGCGCGCGGCGACAGCCAGATGCTCGTCCATATCGTGGGTCGCACGCTCAAGGGGCAAGCGATCGACGAGTACCAATACGTCAATTCCGAAGGTGACGGCATCGAGCTCAAGCCCGGCGACTACGAGCTCACGGTCGATGAGCCGCCCGTCGCCACCGACGGCACGCGTTACCGTGCCTCAAAGCGCATGGTTCCGGTGAGTTTTAATTCACAGGCGCCCGATACGGTCGATAGCACGCCGCAGGGCGGGTTTGACCTTTACGCTATTGCTCAATAACTGCACCTGTCGCTCAACCCCGCTGCCAAGAGTGGGACAATAGCCCTCGACACCGTTGTTTACTATTGGAGGAAGTAGCATGTCCACCGTCACTACCATCAAGCGCGGCGGCCTCATCGCGGCCATCGATTCCATGGGCGCCCAGCTCACGAGCCTTGCCCTCAACGGCAACGAGTATCTGTGGCAGGGCGACCCGGCCTTTTGGGGCAAGCATGCGCCTATCCTGTTCCCCATCGTGGGATCGCTGCGCAACAACATGGCGACATCTGCGGCCGGCACCTGCGAGATGCCGCGCCACGGACTCGCTCGCATCGTCGAGCACAAGTTGGTCGAGGTTTCGGAGGACGGCTCCTCGGTAACGTACGAGATCACTGACACGCCCGAGTCGCTCAAGGCGTTCCCGTTCCACTTTAAGCTCAACATGACCTATGCCCTGACCGGCGACGCCACGCTCACGCAGACCTTTGCCGTCACCAACACCGGCGACGTGGCCCTGCCGTTCTCGGTGGGCGGTCATCCTGCATTCAACGTGCCCGCCCCCGGTGCCGAAGACGAGGCGTTCGAGGATTACGAGCTGGCGTTTACCGAGGCTTGGACTAACGAGGCTCCCATCATCACGCCCGACGGTCTTATGACGTTCGAGGGTAGCTACAAGGCTCCCGATAACTCGGACGTGCTGCCCATTACGCACCGCAGCTTCGATAACGATGCCATCATGTTCACCGATACCCCGGGCTCCACGCTCACGCTGCGCGGTCGCAAGTCGGGCCACGGCGTCAAGATCGACTTTGAGGGCTTTAAGTACATCGGCGTGTGGTCTGCCGCCAACGACGCCCCGTTTGTGGCGCTCGAGCCCTGGACCGGTCACACCACCATGGACACCGAGGACGACGTTTTTGAGCACAAGGTCAACACGATCACGCTGGCGCCGGGCGAGACGGACAAGCGCAGTTTTAGCGTTACCTTGCTCTAGAGGTTCCGCCGCTCGGTCGATGCTGCGCGTCGTCCAGAGCGAACAAGTTTTAAATAAAAAAGAAAGGCAAAATAAAACGGGTGAAGCCGTTGCATTTTAATT